>CAZCXC010000190.1:0-6220 GCA_964502505.1 uncultured Enterobacteriaceae bacterium | reverse complement strand
TTGAATGTACGTGAAATAGATACACAAGATAGACAACCATTACGTGTTATTTTAGATGCGAAACTCCGCATGCCAACATCAGCAAAATTACTCAGTTTGCCGGGTGAAACATTAATATTTACTGAATCAAAAGATAAAGATAAGCAAATTAATTTAAAAGAAGCTGGCGCAAATGTTATTCAACTAAATAGCCAAGGGAAAAAAGAATTTTTAATTTCAATGATAAAATATTTAGCAGATAAAAAAGAAATTAATGAAGTTTTATTGGAAACAGGTGCAATATTAGCCGGAAGCATGCTGGAAGCGGGTTTGATAGATGAGATAATTGTTTATGTTGCGCCAGTACTCATGGGCCATGATGCGCGGTCTTTATTTCAATTACCGGCGATCAAAACAATGGCAGATCGCGTACAGCTTGAATTTTCCGATATTCGCATGATTGGTCAAGATTGTAGAATGACAGCAACAATTAGCTATTAGAGAAGGTTTATGTTTAGTGGCATCATTGAGGTAATAGGCAAGATCAAAACAATTGAAAATTGTAATGGAGACAAACGATTTTCTATTGATACGGATCAGTTTGCTATCACTGATGTAAAAATAGGGGATAGCATTGCTGTCAGCGGTGTATGTTTAACTTTAGTGGAATGTTATAAACAAGGTTTTATCACTGATGTGTCTAATGAGACACTTGCATGCACAACATTTGCAGAGTTGCAGGTCGGTTCAAAGGTTAATTTAGAAAAGGCGCTGCGATTAAATTCAAGATTGAATGGCCATATGGTGAGTGGCCATGTTGATGGCATAGGGACAATACAGAAATGTTCAGAGGATGGACGTTCCGAAAGCTTTGTTATTGGCATACCGGAAGCATTAAGTCGATATATCTGTAAGAAAGGTTCAGTGTGTGTAAATGGTGTAAGTCTTACCGTTAACGATTCTGATACATCATCTTTTTCAGTTAATATTATTCCACATACGTTAGAAACTACTACATTTTCTGATCTTATTCAGGGTGATCACGTCAATATTGAAGTCGATATCATCGCACGTTATCTTGAATCTTTACACGCATCATAAAATAGTATCTCTTAGCGGATACACGTTATAATTATCTATTAGTTTAACGAATTTATTTCTTATATGGCACTAAGTACAACTAAGGAATTACTGGAAGATATGCGTGCGGGCAAGATAATTGTCCTCATGGATGACGAAGACCGTGAGAATGAGGGTGATCTTGTGATGGCGGCTGCGTGTGTTCGCCCAGAGGATGTCAATTTTATGGCACGCTATGGTCGTGGATTGATTTGTGTAACGTTGACCAGAGAGAGATGCAAACTTTTAAACTTACCTTTAATGGCGAGTAATACTTATTCCAGTCAAAACACAAATTTTACCGTCTCCATTGAGGCTGCTGAAGGGGTGACTACCGGTATTTCTGCAGCAGATAGAGCAGTCACAATTCAAAAAGCGGTAGCCGAGAATGCGAAACCATTTGATTTAGTACAGCCTGGACACGTATTTCCACTCATGGCACACCCAGGAGGAGTCTTGTCTCGGGCAGGGCATACCGAAGCGGGTTGTGATCTGGCCAGACTGGCAGGATTCATTCCAGCCGCAGTGATTGTGGAAATTCTAAAAGATGATGGCACCATGGCGCGACGACCTGATCTGGAAAAATTTGCTGATGAACATGGTTTAAAAATTGGCACAATTGCTGATTTAATCCATTATCGGATTGAAAACGAAAAAACAGTAGAACGTGTAGTGGAATGTGATATGCCAACCGAATTTGGGAATTTTAAAATGATTGCTTATCAGGATGGCGTTGGCAATGATTTGCATTTTGCTATGGTAAAAGGTGATGTTGATCCTGAAAAACCAACATTAGTACGTGTGCATGTACAGAACCCAATATGTGATTTAACGGGTAGCTTACGTGAAGACTGCGGTTGGCCGATAAAGGATGTATTAAGCAGAATTGCTCAGGAAGGTGAAGGTGTTGTTGTTATACTATGCAATCAACATGAGCCCATAGAACTTATCAATCAACTTGAAGTTTACTACAAACAAGAGAATGAAAAAGGACAAAGTAAAAATAAAGAGATAAAAGATCTACGTACAATCGGACTTGGCGCACAGATTTTATCCGATGTAGGTGTCCGCAAAATGCGAGTGCTAAGTGCACCCAAAAAGATACATGCTATTTCCGGTTTTGATCTGGAAGTCACCGAGTATGTCAGTTAATTATACGTAAGCATTGCAAATTATCATGTCTGAACAAAATCTGATTGAAGGTGATACTAATCTTAGTAATTCCAAAATTGGTATTGTTGCCAGCAAATTTAATAGTTTTATAGTAGATCGTTTATTGGAAGGATGTCTTGGCACACTCAAAACAGCAGGGCTTGATGACAAAAGCATTGTAGTTGTTCGTGTCCCTGGTGCCTTTGAACTCCCTGTTGCGGCACAACGTTTGATAAGTACGGGTGGTTGTGATGCAGTTATTGCCTTAGGTGCCATCATTCGTGGTGAAACACTTCATTTCGAATATATTGCCAGTGGGTGTTCGCACGGTTTAGCGCAGGTAGCACTTGAACAAGACACACCGGTTATCTTTGGCGTATTAACGGTGGACAATTCAGAACAGGCAATGGATAGGGCCGGCTCGGAGGAAAGTAACAAAGGGGCTGAGGCAGCGAAGGCAGCCATTGAAATGATTAGTGTTTTGCAAAAAATTAATAAATGACCAATTTATCGATACCTTTTTCAAAACATGCACGCATTAGGGCGCGGCGTTCGGCCGTGCAAGCATTATATCAATGGCATATGACGCAAATACCAATGACAGAAGTAATTGCAGAGTTCGAAAGTGAGCAGGCGAGGTTAAAAAAAGCAGATATTGATTATTTTCGTGAGTTATTACAAGGTACTGCAAAGAGAATGGACGAACTTGATGAACAATTAGTCCCTCTATTGGATCGTAAACCCAATGAATTAGATCCAGTTGAGCGAGCTGTGTTACATATTGGTTTATATGAATTATTAACGCATGAGGAATTACCCTGGCGGGTTGTGATTAATGAATCTGTTGAGTTAGCCAAACTATTTGGCGCAGAGCAATCACATAAATTTATCAATGGAGTACTTGATAAAGCCGCACATCAGATTAGGGACACTGAAATATCTGATGCATCTTAGCTGACATGTCACTCTCTGAATTTGAACTTATCCAGCAGTATTTTAATAGAGCATTAAAACATTCAAGCGGTATAATACAGGGTATTGGTGATGACGCCGCTATTGTGACTGTACCAAGTAATATGGAATTGGTGTTATCAATGGATACATTGGTACAAGATGTTCATTTCTTTGCAAATACACGACCAGAAGATGTGGGTTATAAAGCCCTGGCTGTTAATCTTAGTGATTTGGCGGCAGTGGGTGCTAAACCTCGCTGGGTAACACTTTCATTGACATTACCTGAAGCAGATCAAGCATGGCTTGATAAATTTACACAAGGCTTTTTTGAATTGGCTAATCAAACTTCGGTTGCTTTGATCGGCGGCGATTTAAGTCGAGGGCCGTTGTCAATCACTGTTCAAGCCCATGGTTTTTTACCCCAGGGTAAGGCCATCCTACGTAATGGTGCCCAACTTGATGATTTAATTTATGTGTCAGGGCAGTTAGGTGATGCGGGTTTAGCGTTAAAATTATTAGATAATACGATAACGATACCCGAAAAAAATCATACTGAAGTATTCAATCGTTTAAACAGACCCTGTCCTAGAACAGAACTTGGCATGACATTACGCGATATCGCAACCAGTGCAGTTGATATCTCCGATGGACTTGCTACCGATTTGGGACACATTCTTGATGCAAGTCAATGCGGAGCGATCCTCAATCCTGAAGCATTGCCTTTGTCTAAAGCATTCAATGGACTTTCAACTGAAGAGGCATGGAAGATAGCTTTAACTTCTGGTGATGATTACGAGCTATGTTTTACTATCCCTGCTGATAAAAAAGTAGTATTAGAAAATGAATTACAATCAGATATTCCATTGACTTGCATCGGAACAATTGTCCCTGAAGCAGGCGTACAATGGATTAAATCAGATGGAACTAGTTTTGACTTGGCCTTTTCAGGTTATCAACACTTCTGATTTCGTTTAAGGAGTCACATCAACGTTATAATCCGGAATATCCGCAGTAATTTTTTCATTTCGTTCAGTAATTTCCTTTCGCATCTCTTTTCTCATGAGTGCAGCTTCGTACAATTTACGTTCAAACTCTGTATTGAGTTCCAACTGAGGGGCTGGTGTTGGCTTACCATCTTCGTTCATTGACACCATGGTAAAATAACATGAGTTTGTATGTCGTTTTATTTTGCGCTGCAGATTTTCAGCAATAACTTTTACACCCACTTCCATTGAACAATTTCCAACGTAATTAACATGTGCACGGAACGATACCAACTCGCCCACTTTTATAGGTTCCTTAAACGTGACTTGATCAAGGGAAAGGGTAACTACATAATTTTTACAATAACGTGCAGCACATGCATAAGCGACCTGGTCCAGTAATTTCAAAATAGCGCCACCATGCACATTACCGGAGAAGTTCGCCATTTCTGGCGTCATTAATATAGTCATATGCAGTGATTTTTCTTGTTCAGACATACGAAGACCTCAAATTAAAAATGAAAAAATATTTCAGCAGGAATAATGTTATAAATTGATATAACCTTCTTGTAATAAACGTTTCATTTCATCTGGTGAATAGGGAACGGACTCAATAAATGGTGGGATTTCTGCCCGCTCAACGCCCAAACTGTCCATTGCAGTTTCACATACTTTCATATCAATAATATCGTAGGCATCAAGTCTTGCTGCCAGATCGACCAATTGTTTATTTTGTTTGTAATTTTGTTGTGTAAACCAATCAATATCGGGCCCATGTAAAATCATGACGATCTCCAGGTCATCATAGTCATCGGAAGACATTTGCGTAATTTCTTCAGCGCGTACTAACAATGCTTCCAATTCTTCAAGGCTGTGATCGGAGACATCAAATAAATAACTTTTATTACCCACATTGAATTGGGTTTGCAATGGTGGCGATTGTTCTAATGAAGAATCGTCATTCGTTTTATCAGGTGAGATTTCTTCAATTTTTGCAGCACCGGGTGTAGATAGGGTTGCTTTTTCAATCGTAGTAGAAGGCGTCATCTCTTGCTCACAGCCACTGATAAATGTGCCAACAAATATGCTGACCAGGATAAGTTGTAATGTCTGTTTAATCATAAAAAATCGTCTATCATCCTTCCCTGCCACTGTGTATTAATAGTCATTATGAAACAATTGAATAAGCAGGTTAAAATAATTGAATTCGAATAACAAGATGATTAAAAATAATGTGTGAATTACTGGGTAGGAGCGCGAATGTTCCCACTGATATATGCTTTAGTTTTTCCGGTTTGGTACAGCGCGGTGGCAAGACAGGACCGCATAAGGATGGCTGGGGTATTGCATTTTATGAGGGAAAGGGCTGCCGCCTGTTTCATGATCCTTTATCCAGCGTAGATTCTGAGATTGCCAGGTTTATTAAACGCTATTCTATCAAGAGCAAGATTGTTGTAAGCCATGTTCGAAAAGCAAATCGGGGCAAGGTCTCTCTGGCAAATACTCATCCATTTACAAGGGAATTATGGGGAAGTAGTTGGGTTTTTGCGCACAATGGCCAGTTAAAAGGTATTAAAAATAATCCGCTTAAATATTATATCCCTATTGGCACAACAGACAGTGAGCATGCCTTTTGCTGGATGCTGGATAAAATACGTACGAAATTTCCTGAACGACCCAAAAAGGACAAGGAATTATCAGAATATATTAATAATCTTGCACATAAACTTGCTAAACTGGGCGCGTTTAATTTTTTGTTAAGTGATTCACAACGTCTGTATGCTCACTGTAGTACTAAAATGTGTTGGATCACACGGCGTGCACCATTTGGAAAGGCGCGATTAATTGATGAAGACATGACGGTTGATTTTTATGAGGTAACCACACCTAATGACATTGTTACCGTAATTGCGACACAACCTCTCACCAATAATGAAGAATGGAATATAATGCCCCGAAATTCATTTGAAATATTTCATAATGGGTTACCACAGAAATAAAACTAGAGTTGATAGTGAATTTGAATTACAGAA
>CAZCXC010000189.1:0-29135 GCA_964502505.1 uncultured Enterobacteriaceae bacterium | reverse complement strand
TAGCTGAAGATCGAGAGCGATTTCAACAATTGTTATTTGATTTAGGATTGAAACAACCACCTAATCGTATCG
The DNA here is from genome assembly GCA_964502505.1 of uncultured Enterobacteriaceae bacterium. Classification (GTDB taxonomy): domain Bacteria; phylum Pseudomonadota; class Gammaproteobacteria; order Eutrophobiales; family Eutrophobiaceae; genus CAZCXC01. The sequence continues at coordinate 29,063 of CAZCXC010000189.1, read as the reverse complement.
CAAGAGAAGCAGAAGAAGCGGTTAACCTGGCTGATGAGATTGGTTATCCATTGGTTGTACGACCTTCTTATGTGTTGGGTGGACGTGCAATGGAAATTGTTTTCAACGGAGATGAACTACGCACCTATATGCATGAGGCTGTTGCTGTCTCTAATGAATCTCCTGTGCTTTTAGATCGTTTTTTACGAAATGCCATTGAAGTAGATGTTGATGCTATTGCAGATGGTAGTGAAGTTATGATTGGAGGCATCATGCAGCATATTGAACAAGCAGGTGTTCACTCAGGTGACTCTGCCTGTTCTCTGCCACCGCATAGTTTGGATCAAGATATTCAGCGGCGTCTTGCTCAGCAAGTTGAAACATTAGCGACTAAACTAAATGTAATAGGTTTAATGAATACCCAATTTGCAATACAGGGAGATGAAATTTATGTATTGGAAGTTAATCCACGTGCTTCACGAACGGTCCCGTTTGTATCAAAGGCAACGGGTAATCCCCTGGCGCGAATAGCAGCCAACTGTATGGTAGGCAAAAGTCTGGCGAGTCAAAAGATAAAATTTAATAGCACGCCGAACTATTTTTCAGTGAAAGAATCTGTATTTCCTTTTATAAAGTTTCCAGGTGTTGATCCAATACTTGGGCCAGAAATGAAATCAACAGGTGAAGTTATGGGGGTCGGTCGCAGTTTTGGTGAGGCATTCGCCAAAGGTCAATTGGCAGCGGGTGAAAAAATTCCATCTTCAGGGCTAGCGTTTATCAGTGTGCGTAATGAAGATAAAGATGAAGCTAAAATAATAGCGAAGGAATTAGCGCAAATCGGTTTTGATCTGTGCGCAACACATGGCACAGCTATTATATTGCAAGAGGCTGGTTTGGATTGTCAACGTGTTAACAAGGTAAGGGAAGGACAACCACATATTGTGGATATGCTAAAAAATGACGAAATTGCTTTGATTGTGAATACTACTGAAGACAAAGAGGCAGTGGCTGATTCTTATTCTATTCGACGTACTGCGTTACAGCACAAGGTCTTTTATACTACGACGATGGCTGGAGCAATGGCAACAATAATGGCGATGAAACAGAATGAGTTGGGAGAAGTTAATCGATTACAGGATTTACATCAGGAGGCAATATGAGTAAAGCTCCTATGACTACAACAGGCGCAAAAAAATTGCGTGAACAACTCAAAGAATTTAAAAATGTAGATCGACCGCGTATTACACGGGCTATCGCTGAAGCAAGAGCGCATGGTGATTTAAGTGAAAATGCAGAATATCATGCAGCAAGGGAACAACAGAGTTTTATGGAGGGTCGAATTGCAGCGATAGAATCTGCTCTGGCTGATGCTCAGTTTATTGATGTGAAGACTATTAATGTCGATGGCAAGGTTGTATTTGGTGCGACTGTTGATTTACAAAATCTCAAGAACGATAAGGAAGTAACTTATCAGATTGTGGGAGAGATGGAGGCAGATATTGAGTTAAATCTTATTTCTATTACATCACCGATTGCCCGCGCCATGATTGGTAAAGAAGTAGGTGATATTGTTGAGGTTGATGCTCCGGGAGGAGTGGTTGAATATGAAATCCTTGCTACTCGATATGAATAGTGCATATTAGTTAATATGGTAAAAAGCTCCAGTAATAAACACTGGTTACAGCGACAACGTAAAGATCAATTCGTCAAACAGGCACATCGGTCGCACTATCGTTCACGCGCAGTTTATAAACTCAAAGAGATTGATCAAAAAGATCGGTTGTTTAGCAAAGGTCAAACGGTCATAGATCTTGGTGCGGCACCTGGTAGTTGGTCGCAATATGCAAGTGAGCGGATTGAGCAGCAGGGTAAAGTAATTGCGGTTGATATTTTGCCAATGGAGCCCATTGATAACGTGCTGTTTATTCAGGGAGATTTCACTGAACAAGCTATCTATGAGCAGTGTATGCAGGTGCTAAATAGTCGTAGTGTAGACCTTGTAATATCCGATATGGCCCCCAATTTATCAGGTATTAGGGTCTCTGATCAGGTGCGTGGTATATACTTAGCAGAGCTTTGTAGAGATCTGGCTTTTCAGGTACTTAAGCCCGGAGGTATCTTGTTAATCAAGATTTTTCAGGGAGAGAGCATAAATGAATTTAAGCGTAGTTTGGCGGAACATTTTCAAAAAATTATGACTCGTAAACCAGAGGCGTCTAGAAAAAATTCAAGAGAATTTTATATTTTAGCAAGTGGCTTTAAGTTATAGTGGTAATCAGTTATATCATTTAATAGTTGAGGTATTACCTTGAGCGAGACTGCAAGAACTTTAGTTATGATGATCATCATCACTTTTGTGTTGATGCTCATCTTTAATAAATTTGCGACACCGATGGTATCTGATGTTGACTATTCTGAATTTTTAGCTGATGTAAAGAGTGGTAATGTGCAATCAGTCCTGGTCCAAGGAAGTACCATAAGAGGTATACGATCAGATGATACCAGATTCGTCACCTATAGCCCCGAAACAGGTAACGATGCCCTTATCGGTACCCTACTTGAAAATAATGTGAAAATAAAAGGAGCTGAACCTGGTAATTCTTTATGGGCCCATGCTTTTATAACATGGCTACCATTTATTTTTATTTTTGGAATTTGGTTTTATTTTATGCGCCAAATGCAAGGTGGTGGAGGCCGTGGTGGCGCCTTGTCATTTGGTAAAAGTCGGGCACGTCTACTAGGCGAAGACCAGGTCAAGATTACTTTTAATGATGTTGCTGGTGTAGAAGAAGCAAAAGAAGAAGTTACTGAACTTGTCGACTTTTTGAGTGATCCGACAAAATTTCAGAAATTAGGCGGGCGCATCCCGCGTGGTGTTTTATTGGTAGGGGCACCAGGTACTGGTAAGACACTTTTAGCGAGGGCAATCGCTGGTGAAGCCAAGGTTCCATTTTTTACAATATCAGGTTCTGATTTTGTCGAAATGTTTGTCGGTGTTGGTGCATCACGTGTACGTGATATGTTTGAACAAGCCAAGAAGCATTCCCCTTGTATTATTTTTATCGACGAGATTGATGCTGTTGGGAGACATCGTGGTGCCGGGCTTGGTGGCGGCCATGATGAACGTGAACAAACGTTGAATCAGTTACTCGTTGAAATGGACGGCTTTGAGGGCAATGAAGGTGTCATCGTTATTGCTGCGACAAACCGCCCGGATGTGCTTGACCCTGCATTGTTGCGTCCCGGTCGATTTGATCGCCAAGTCGTGGTGCCGTTACCGGATGTCCGTGGTCGAGAGCAAATTCTAAAGGTTCATATGCGTAAGGTGGCCATTGCTGATGATGTTAAGCCAAGCATTATCGCACGCGGGACACCAGGGTTTTCGGGCGCAGATTTGGCTAATTTGGTCAATGAAGGTGCTTTATTTGCTGCGCGTAGCAATAAGAAACTGGTTGAAATGGATGATATGGAACGTGCCAAAGACAAGATTATGATGGGCGCTGAGCGACGTTCTATGGTCATGAGTGAAGATGAGAAAAAGTTGACGGCCTTTCATGAAGCGGGTCATGCCATAGTAGGTCGTTCAATGCCTTCTCATGATCCGGTTTATAAAGTAACTATTATCCCACGTGGTCGAGCTTTGGGTGTGACCATGTTTTTACCAGAAGCTGACAGGCTGAGTTTTAGCAAAGAACTTATAGATAGCCAGATATGTAGTTTGTTTGGTGGCCGTATTGCTGAGGAATTAATTTTTGGAAAAGAACATGTGACTACAGGTGCCAGTAATGATATTGAAAGGGCCACACAGTTAGCGCGTAACATGGTGACTAAATGGGGTCTCTCAGAAAAACTTGGGCCATTGACCTACAGTGAAGAAGAGGGTGAAATTTTCCTTGGCCATTCCATCACCCAGCACAAGGCTATTTCAGATGAGACTGCGCATCTGATCGACGAAGAAATCAGGGAAATTATTGAACGTAATTACCAGCGTGCGGAAAAACTGCTTAAGAAAAATATCAAGAAACTTCATATGATGGCAGAAGCGTTACTCAAATATGAAACTATTGATGCTGATCAAATCGATGCCATCATGGCAGGTAAAGAACCTCGGCCTCCTGCTGATTGGCATGATGATGACGATGATGGTAAAACCAAAAAAGTAAAAAAAGCAGATTCTGAAAAAGAAGATGATGCTCCAACAGGTGAACCACCTGCAAAACCAGCCTGAAAGAATTGTAAATAGTATCTCGCGATATATTGAATAAAATACGCTCTTCATGAGCCGCGCTTCACGAAAGAATGAACACAAGACGTAAATATTTTGGGACAGATGGAATTCGTGGCAAGGTGGGTGAAGAACCCATCACACCAGAATTTGTTATGCGGCTTGGTTGGGCAGCGGGGCGAATACTTGCAAAAGATGGTAGCGGACCCATATTAATTGGAAAGGATACGCGCGTATCAGGATATATGTTTGAGTCTGCACTGGAGGCAGGATTGTCAGCGGCAGGTGTTGACATACACTTACTTGGGCCCATGCCTACACCGGGTATTGCTTTTCTCACGCACAACACGCGCGCCCAGGCAGGAATAGTTATTAGCGCTTCACATAATCCCTATTATGATAATGGTATTAAATTCTTTGCCAGTGATGGGACAAAGTTAGCAACTGATGTTGAATCTTCTATTGAACAGAAAATAGATGAGTCACTTCAGGTAGTTAATGCCAGCAAGCTGGGTAAAGCACGACGCATAACTGATGCCTCACGCCGTTATATAGAGTTTTGCAAAAGCAAGATTAATTCTTCTATTAAACTAGATGGTCTTAAAGTTGTTGTCGACTGTGCCAATGGCGCTACTTACCTAGTTGCTCCTTGTGTATTTGAAGAACTTGGTGCCACTGTTATTAGTATTGGGATAGAGCCCGATGGTTTTAATATTAATGAAAAGGTAGGTGCAACAAATCCGGAGTATTTACAAAGAAAAGTTATGGAAGAAGGTGCAGATATTGGTATTGCACTGGATGGAGATGGAGACCGTCTCATTATGGTTGATCATAGAGGTATAATCATTGATGGTGATGAAATACTTTATATCATTGCCGATGCAAAACGTACTTTGTTAAATGGCGCAATTGTTGGTACAGCAATGAGTAATCTTGGTCTTGAACAGGCGATTAATAAATTTGGGCTCAAACTATTGCGTGCACAAGTCGGGGATCGATATGTGATGGAAATGTTACAAGCAAATAATTTGTCTCTGGGAGGTGAATCGTCCGGGCATATTATAAATAGAGATCTTACGACAACAGGGGATGGTATTATTTCTGCTCTTCAGGTTCTGGAAACTATGGTTTCTAAAAATCAGTCATTAGCTGAGCTTAAGTCTGGTATGAATAAATATCCTCAGGTGATGATAAATATAAAATTAGATAAGTCGGTGGACATTGCAGGAAATAATGAAGTTAGTAATGCAGTAAAAGAAGCCGAACTGGAATTAGGTGATGCTGGTCGGGTTTTATTACGTCCTTCTGGAACAGAACCTCTGATAAGGGTAATGGTTGAAGGTCAGGAAGGAAAAAAAGTTGATAGCATCGCCAGAAATCTTGCAGCAGAAGTTGAAACAGCTATACAAAAATCCATTTGAATTAAATTAACATTTATTTGTTTTTGCAACGTAAATCTTGTTTCTACCTGTTCCTTTAGCTTCGTAAAGTGCCTTATCTGCTTCTGTAATCAAATCCTTTTCTGACATATCACTGCCCGTATTTAATGTAGCAACACCCATACTTGCTGTAACATATGGATTAACTTTTGATTCAGCATGGTCAATTTTTAGATCCAGTATTGCGGAATGAATTGTATTTGCAAAATTTAAGGCGCCATCAGTATTGGTTTCAGGTAAAATTATACATATCTCTTCACCACCGTAACGAGCAACAAGATCGCCTGGCCGTTGAGTTCTCTCTTGAATGGTTTTAGCAATCAATTGCAAACATTCATCACCTTTTACATGCCCATAGGTATCGTTGTATTGCTTAAAGTGATCAATATCTACAATGATCAATGATAAGGGTGCATTAGTACGTTTTGCACGAGTTAGTTCTCTAGTTAGAGTCGAATCAAACTGGCGCCTATTGGCCAGTTGTGTGAGCTCATCAATCGTTGAAAGTTGTTCCAAATTTTTATTTGATTCAGTTAGTGAATGAACAAGGTCGATATTAACCAGGCGAAGATAAATAGTTTCTCTTAGTTTTTCATAATTCCATATGAATAGTAATCGTACAATTAAAAAATATATCAATACACAAATACCAATAAATATTTTAATTTTGTCATCTGTTAACAAATGTTGGAATATTGTTGGGAAAAGTAGCGTTAGAAAAAAACAATAAAAAGTTAATTTATCTGATGAAAATGATATAAGTGCGGCCGGTGCCATTGTTGATATTAGACAAAGAATTGCCAGTAACTGAGTTAATGGAAGTATTGGGTTGAATATAAACATACCCAAACCATAAATGAGCCCTTGAATTCCTGCCAAGGCGGCATGATATTTTTGCGTTCTTTTAAAGTCAGTTACATAATCAAGTCTCTTCTTTGTGCCATACATTTCCATTGTACGTACAACACTTACGATACATAAAATAATAAACCAGATTATTAAATGTTTTTGGTCTACAAAATCATGAACTATTAGATAAAAAATAACACCGGCTATTATATGTAGTATCGGCCGGTAGAATGGTTGTGCGTAAAGTAACTGTACTTGTTCTATAAAAACTTCTTTTTCTGACGCTTCAGCGTGCAAGTTCATTGATTCGCTTAAATTTAGAGCTATTCGCTGTACGTCCGCAATAATTCATTAATACCAACTTTACTTCGTGTTTTTTCATCGACTTGTTTTACGATCACAGCACAATATAGGCTGTATTTTCCATCCTTTGATGGAAGGTTGCCAGACACGACAACAGAACCTGGTGGAATATAACCATAACTTATCTCACCAGTATCACGGTTGTAAATGCGAGTACTTTGGCCGATGTATACACCCATCGATATAACAGAGCCTTCACCTACTATTACTCCTTCTACAACTTCCGAGCGTGCACCAATAAAACAATTATCTTCAATAATCGTAGGATTGGCTTGTAAGGGTTCCAACACACCACCGATTCCAACACCACCTGACAAATGAACATTTTTACCAATTTGGGCACAAGATCCTACCGTAGCCCAAGTATCCACCATGGTTCCTGAATCTACGTAAGCGCCAATATTGACATAGCTTGGCATCATAATGACATTGGGCGCAATATAACTACCACGCCGTGCAGTTGCCGGTGGGACAATGCGGGCGCCAATGGCTTCAAAATCAGTTTTATTAAGATTTGAAAATTTCGTGGGTACTTTATCGAAATAATTTGTAAACGTGCCTTCAACCACACAATTTTCTTCTAACAAAAATGAAAGTAATACGGCTTTTTTTAACCATTGGTTGACTATCCATTCGCCATTTTGCTTTTCAGCAACGCGAAGTTTTCCACAATCTAGGCCCGATAAAGCTTCTTTTATAGCTTCTTTGAGTTCTGTACTTGCAGAATCTGGCGAGATAGCTGAGCGGTTTTCAAAATTTTCGTTAATAATATTTTCTAGCTGACTCATTATTAATTGTTTCCTAATTATAGTGATTTCATGTGATCACAGATTCGCTCGGCTGCTTCTGTGCATTCTTCATGTGGTGCCACGAGTGCTATACGGAGTCGATTCTCTCCCGGGTTTATATCATTTACTGGGCGTGAAAGGAAACTCCCTGGTAATACAGTAATATTTTGAGTTTTGTATAATTCACGAGCAAAGTTGGTATCATTAATAGGTACTTCCGGCCAAAGATAAAAACTGGCTTCAGGTTGTTGTACATTCATCACCGGTTGCAATATTCTCAAAACAGTATCAAATTTTTCCCGATATAATGCCCTATTTTTTATCACATGTGACTCGTCTTGCCATGCCAATATGCTGGCAGCTTGTGTATACAGCGGCATAGCACAGCCATGATAAGTACGGTAACGCAAAAAAGATTGAATAAGCGTTTGATCCCCAGCGATAAAACCTGATCGTAGCCCAGGCACATTAGAACGTTTTGAGAGGCTATGAAAGACAATACACCTTTTATAATCATCTCTGCCAAGGTTTGTCGCGGCTTGTAATAATCCTAGCGGCGGATTTGTTTCGTCAAAATAAATTTCTGAATAACATTCATCGGCAGCAATAATAAAATCATGCTGATCAGCTAGAACAATCAGCTTTTCAATCGTTGCTTGATCAATAACAGCACCGGTAGGGTTTCCTGGTGAACAAAGATATAGAAGTTGGCACCGATTCCACATCTCGGATGAAACTGATTCAAAGTCCGGTGAAAAATTATTTGTTTCCAGACAATTAACATAAACTGGTTCAGCATCAGCCAGTAAAGCAGCCCCTTCATATATTTGATAAAAAGGGTTAGGTGTAATGACAACAGGATTATTTATTCGATTGTCGATTATACATTGAGCAAAGGCAAAAATTGCTTCACGGGTACCGTTTACTGGCAAAACATGATTGTCTGCATTCAAGCTATTTTTCGGAAGATGAAAACGTTTTATTAACCAATCGGTAATAGCTTGACGTAATTCGTCACTGCCGCGCGTTGTAGGATAAACTGCCGCTTTGTTTAAATTATTCTTTATTTCATCCAGGATAAATTCTGGTGTTGCGTGTTTTGGTTCACCTATAGATAGATCAATGGGTGATTTGTTGTCCGCTGGTGAAACATCCAGTTTTAATTGTGCAAGTTTCTCAAACGGATAAGGGTGTAATTTGTTCAGACCTGAATTCATTAAATTATTACTGTTGGGAAGAAACAAGCTTGTAGTATAGGCTATCCGATTATGCTGACCAAAAATAATCCTGAGCTGTTGCCTATTCTTAGTTGTTTATTAGCTGCCACATTGTGGGGTGTTTTGTGGTATCCATTGCGAATTTTGGATCAGATGGGTGTTCCAGGATTATGGGCAACACTCATTATATATATAGCTGCACTGTTACCAGTATCGTCCTTACTGTGGAAATATAAACGGGTCTTTGGTCAGCAACCATTTATATTTATGATGATTGGCTTGTTTGCCGGCTGGACCAATTTGGCTTTTATCCTGGCCGTAATAGAGGGGCCAATCGTTAGAGTACTATTGCTATTTTATCTGTCCCCCATTTGGACGGTATTGCTTGGTTGGCTCATCTTAAAGGAACGATTATCCATTATTGCCTGGTCAACAGTTGCCATTGCACTAATGGGTGCTGTGATTATGCTTTGGCAACCGGAAATGGGTATAACATTATTGCAAGGTAGGGTAGATCTTTTAGCTATCTCATCCGGTTTTGCCTTTGCGGTAACCAATGTATGTGTTCGTAAATCAGGTGATATTCCAATCATTATAAAGATGGGGAGTGCATGGTTGGGAGTCATTATTTTATCGCTACTGGGTATCTTATTGGCAGATTTGCCAGTGCCACATATTTCAGTGAATTCCGGATTACTTGCAGTAGGTATTGGTTGCTTTGGCATGGTCATCATGACCTACAGCGCGCAGTATGGTGTTACCCACTTACCATTGCATCGATCTGCTGTCATCTTCTTGTTTGAAGTTGTGGCGGGTGCAGTATCCGCAGCCTTATTAACGGCTGAAGTCATTACACCACAAGAGTGGATAGGGGGACTGATGGTGATGGTGGCTGCCTGGATAACTGCAATGGATAGTATTTGGGTTAAAAAATCAGCCATGTCCATATCGAACAAGACGCCAACATAAGGTATGCTGTGCAACCTTTTTCATACTGAACTGCACTAAACGATAGGCAACTCTGGTGAGCAAAAAAAATATTAGTCCTTCCGGGTGACGGCATCGGCCCTGAAATTATTGCTGAGGCAGAAAAAGTGTTGGATTTGCTTGTGTCAGCACATGGACTCGATATTGTCACAGAGCATGGACTCATCGGTGGCAGTGCCTTTGATGAAACAGGAAAACCATTGCCTGAGGCAACACTTGATCTAGCCAAGTCAAGTGATGCGGTGTTATTGGGGGCAGTCGGTGGACCAAAATGGGAAGCTAATGATCGTCCGTTGCGTCCAGAACGAGGACTCTTGAAAATAAGATCATCGCTTGGTTTATATGCCAACCTAAGACCTGCCGTTTTATATGAAGAGTTAGTTGAGGCCTCAACATTAAAACCCAATGTTGTTTCAGGTCTGGATATTATGATTGTGCGTGAATTAACGGGTGGTATTTATTTTGGTGAGCCACGTGGTATCCGTACCAATGCTGATCAACGTGAAGGGTTTAATACGTTGATCTATAACGAAGCAGAAATTGAGCGGATTGCACATACTGCATTTACAGTGGCCAGAAAAAGAAAAGGACATGTTTGTTCGGTAGATAAGGCCAATGTATTAGAGGCCACTGAACTTTGGCGAGAGATAGTGACAAAGGTAGCTGAAGAGTATTCTGACGTTACGCTTGAACATATGTATGTCGATAATGCTGCTATGCAACTTGTGCGTGATCCAAAACAATTTGATGTGATCGTTACCACAAATATGTTTGGCGATATCTTGTCTGATCTTGCATCGATGTTAACGGGTTCCATTGGGATGCTGCCTTCAGCATCACTAAATCAACAAGGTAAAGGGTTATACGAACCGATCCACGGTTCAGCACCTGATATTGCAGGAAAGAATATTGCCAACCCATTAGCAACCATACTCTCTGTTGCAATGATGTTGCGTTATTCACTAGATGAAGAAAAACATGCAGAGCGAATTGAGCAGGCAGTTAAAAATATTTTATCTGATGGATTCAGAACCGCAGATATATATGTAGAAGGAATGAATAAGGTAAGCACGAGTGCAATGGGTGATGCTATTGTCGCTGCGCTCAAATAATTTTTTTAAATAACATGAAATAGGTAATTTAATTTAGTGTATGAGTAGAAAATTTAATGTCGCGGTTGTAGGTGCTACGGGCGCTGTTGGTGAGACCCTGTTATCAATATTATCTGAGCGAAAATTTCCCGTGGATAATATTTATGCATTAGCGAGTAGTCGTTCGGCCGACTCGAATGTGCTATTTGGTAACACCAATCTCATCGTTGATGATATAGAATCATTTGATTTTAAAGATACTCATATTGGTCTTTTTTCTGCCGGCGCATCGGTTTCTGATATTCATGCACCAAGAGCAGTAAAAGCCGGATGTGTTGTAGTTGATAATACCTCACGTTTTCGCTACGACGATGATATTCCACTCGTAATACCTGAAGTGAATCCAGATGCAATTGCTCTATATAAGCAACGAGGAATTATTGCCAATCCAAATTGTTCCACGATACAAATGCTGGTGGCTTTAAAACCTATTTATGATGCTGTTGGAATAGAGCGTATTAATGTGTGTACATATCAGGCCGTATCAGGGACGGGTAAAAGTGCAATTGAAGAGTTGGCCAAACAAACAGCGGCATTACTCAATGCGAAGCCAGCTGAATGCGCGGTCTATCAGAAGCAAATTGCATTTAACGTTTTACCCCACATAGATGCATTTCAGGATAATGGCTACACCAAAGAAGAAATGAAGATGGTATGGGAGACCCGCAAAATCTTTGCGGATGAGAGCATTCGGGTTAACCCAACAACCGTTAGAGTCCCGGTTTTCTACGGTCATTCTGAAGCGGTACATATTGAAACTCGGGATAAACTCAGTGCAGCAGAGGCAAGACGATTATTGGAAAATGCTGCTGGTGTTACGGTTATAGATGAGCATGCTGACGGTGGTTATCCGACGGCTGTTAGTGAGGCTGCAGGCCAGGATCCGGTGTTTGTGGGTCGCATTCGGGAAGACATCTCTCATCCACGTGGCATTAATCTGTGGGTTGTATCGGATAATTTGCGTAAAGGAGCAGCATTAAATAGTATTCAAATAGCTGAAATTTTGGTAAAACACTATCTATAAACTTATAGTTAAGGGGTAATTGTAAAGGACATTCGTAGGTTTAAATTCAGGTGGTTTTGGGCAAAAAATAGCTTTTTTTAATGAGATCACACTACCGCAAGAATGCCTAATGGCAATAGATCGGCCAGTATTACCTTTCTTAATCAATGAGTTATATAAAATATAAAATTAGCGGCCACAGGTACTGAACCATGGGAAAAAGAATACTCGCAGTTGCAGTTCTCGCAGGGATAGTTATATTTCACCCAATTGTGCATGCATTAGCAATGGCGGAAATTCAGCTTAATTCATCGTTAAATCAACCGCTTAATGCAATTATCGACCTGACTGCACGTGCAGATGAGCTGGATGGCCTGAATATAGCCGTTACCAGGTTGAATGCCGAATCAGCCGGGTTGCAGCACTGGCCTGGTATTAAGGCGAAGCTCATTAGAGAAGAAGGCGGGCGCAGTTATATAAATGTAACCAGTGATGATGTCATTCGCGAACCTATCATTAGTTTTTTGTTGGAATTGAGCTGGCCTCAAGGCCGTATTCAACGTGAATATTCACTGTTGATTGATCCTCAACAATAATCCTGTTTAAGAAGGTTAATGACTTGCAAGAGATGAAGCATAAATTGATAGTCCTTATGTCCCTGGTTCTTTTACCAGGGCTTGGACATGCCTTGGGCTTAGGAAAAATTCAGGCTCAGTCAGGTCTTAATGAGCCATTCGAAGCCAGAGTAGAATTGATATCGGCCACACCTGATGAACTTGATGGTTTAAAAATTGGTCTTGCTGATCTTGAAGTATTTCAGCGAGCCGGTATCGAGCGTTCCTATGTTTTAACTCAACTTAAATTTGGAATAAAAGAAACAGAATCTGGGCCTGATTATATTCGTATCTACAGTAGAGAATCTATTCGGGAACCTTTCTTGAATTTTTTAATAGAAGTCAGTTGGTCAAAAGGACGCATATTCCGTGAATATACTGTGTTGCTGGATCCACCTATATATTCACCTATTGAAAAAAGGCGACAGGCAATACACCCGAAAGCCCCCACCTTGGATAGTATTGATGATGATCATGTAGTGGTTTATGACACATCATATGAAGGAGAAGTCCAGCCCAGTGCACCGGTTATTGCAAGGATCCCGACGCGACCCATTGATTATTCCCGGAGCGATTACGGCCCCATTGTTACTGGAGATACGTTGTGGTCACTTGCCAGGGCCATGCGACCTGATAATTCGATCAGTATTCAACAAATGATGTTTGCGTTATTGCGCGCCAATCCTGATGTCTTTATCAATGGCAATATCAATGGTTTGAAACGTGGGGAAATCCTACGTATGCCAGATCTCTCTGATATTCAATCACTCAGTAAGGATGAGGCATTTGAGCAAACGAAGATACAGAATAATTTATGGGATGAAGTACGTTATCCAATTGCAGAGACTGTCCCAACACGCCCGGAAGTTGCTGCTGAAGAACCTGTTGAAGTAGAGCCAATACAAGAGCCGGTAGAAGCGCCAGTAAGCGAACCAACAATTGATGTAGAAGTAGTAGAACCTGTTGAAGAAGCTGAACCCAAGCTACGCCTGTTAGCGCCTGATGAAGGTCAGGCTGGAGATCAGATCACTACGGATGCCGCAATGGGTGATGCAGATTCAGAGGCACTTGCCGGAGAACTTGCGTTAGCTAATGAATCAATTGAAGCGTTTAAATTAGAAAATGCTGAGCTTGGTGACAAACTTTCAGAAGCGGAGGGACTCATCACTGACCTGCAACGTTACATAGAACTCAAGGAAAACGAATTGAATCTTCTGCAAGAGCAAATTCTTATTGCTGCTGTAGAGGCAGAAGAGGCTGAAGAAATGGAAGAGGTCATGGAGGACGAAGTTGAAGAAGAAGCAATGGATGAGGAAGAAGCTATTGCTGAAGAAGAAATACTAGATGAAGAAGTAGAGGAAGCAGAACAAGAAGTTTCAGCTGCTGAGACAGAAGCAGCAGCTTCAATTGTGGACGATCTGCTTGGCCAGGTAATGGGTGTTGTTGAATTACTAAAGAACAATGTCATGTTGGTCGCTGGTGCAATTGCTGGGTTGTTACTCATTGTGTTTGGAGCATTGTTTGCAATGCGTCGACGGAGTAGGGCCGAGGTGGTTGATATACCCGCCGCAGATGATTTTCCCGATTTTGAGGACGTTACTGCCGATACTGGATCAGAGGATGAAACTGATATTGGTCCAGCGTTGGCTGATGCTGAAGCTGAAACAGATCTTCCAAAGTCTGAAGCTGAACCCGATTTTGATATGGGCGAAGCAGGTGATGATAAAACACAAATTGTGGCACCTGGTGCCGCCGAAGCAGTAGAAGAAGAAGAAGAGGATCCCATGGCAGAAGTCAATGTGTTCCTCGCTTACGAACATTTTGATCAAGCTGAAAATTTTGTGCGACAGGCAATTGAGAAAGAACCAGACAATATTGAATTTCAAGGCAAGCTACTCGAAGTTTTCTATGCAGCGGGCAATATGAAATCTTATGAAGAAGCCGCCAGAGTTCTTCATGATAAAGTTGACGGACAGGGCGATCATTGGGAAATGGCAGTCGCTATGTGGCAGGAATTGTCACCCAGTCGTGAATTGTTTGCAGAGCCTACAGGGGATGAAGCAGTAGAAGAACAGACTGTGGGTAGCAGTAGTGGCGGTATTGTCGATATTACCGATATTACAGGGGCTGAAGATCAAGCATCGGACACCGATGCAGAAGTGCTTGATGTTACCGCTGCAATGAATTTGGATGAAGTAAGTATTGAAGAGCAAGTAGATGATGGTGGCCTGGATCTTATTCCTGAATCAGAAGCTGAAGCATTGGGAGGTGGTCTGGGTGATAGTGAGGAAGAAGTATTGGATATTGCTTCTTCTGATGAAGCAGCTACTGATGAAGACATATTGGATGTCACAGCAGCAGTAGGCTTGGATGAGGAACCAGAGGAAGAAGTAGTGAGTGATTCTGAAGATGCTGCGCTCGATTTTTCATTTGGTGATGAAGCAGTGGATGATTCGGGGACTGCAGAAGATCTAACAGCGTCGTCTGAATCAAGTGATGATATTCTTGATCTTACCGCAGATGCTGCAGATACAGCAGCAGACGATACAGGTGCAATGGATGATCCGCTGGGCTTGTCTGATGCGAGTGATGATGTCCTTGATCTTACTGCGGATGCTGGCACTGAAGCAGCGGATGATCCGTTAAGTTTATCTGACTCAAGCGAAGATATTCTCGATCTTACCGCAGATGCTGAAGAAAGTAGTCAGGAAGACGAATTAGATGAAGATATATTAGATGTTTCACAAAGTAGTGCGGACGATCTGCTAGATGTTACAACCAGTACTGATTTTGAACCGGAAGCCGTCGAGGAAGATTTACTTGATGTAACTGCAGCTTCTTCGTCAGATGGTGTAGCTGTTGGAGATGCACTACTTGATTCCGATGATGCTGATGCAAGTGACACAGGACTTGAGCTAGACACTGGAACAGCGGAGTCAGATGCACTAGAGACAAGTGGTGATGATCTGCTTGATTTAACAACGGGCTCTGAAGAAGAATCTGTAGCTGATGATTTAACATTCGATGCTGGATTAGATGTTTCATCACCAGCTACGGGAGAAATTCCAACAGATGGTTTAGACCTTGATTTACAGGTTGATAGTGAAGCTGGAGGCGAAACTGACGCAGGAGATTTAGATTTGAACACCACTGTTGAAATACCAAAATCCGCATTACAGGACATTGACATGGAAGAGACTCCGGCAACTGAAAATGCAGAGCCTGAAGTTGATATGGATAGTACAGTTCAAGCGCCATCACTTAGTTTAAGTTTGGAAGATGTAGATTTAGACGATGACGATAGTGACGAAGGTGATCACACGGTATTGGTTAAACGCTCAACAGACGCAGACGAGCAAAGTGCAGAAGACGAAATTGGTACACAATTGGATTTGGCCAAGGCCTATATTGAATTGGGCGATAATGATAATGCCAAAACTATTTTAGATGAGGTCATCGCACAGGGAAATGATGAACAGAAACAGCAGGCACAGGACTTATTAAGCCAGATATAGCAGTTCAACGCATTTACTGCCTTGCAGTCATATTTACATTTCCATTTATATTTAATTTCTTGTCAGCAATTTGATTCATGAAAATTGCCTTTGGTGTGGAGTATTGTGGTACGGCGTATTTTGGCTGGCAACGTCAATCAATTTCACCCACAATTCAGGAATGCGTTGAAGCAGCCCTCTCGAAAGTGGCAGATCAACAAATCACAGTTCATTGTGCAGGTCGAACAGATACAGGTGTGCATGCAATCCATCAAGTGATACATATTGAAACGGACGCCAGTCGAGAAGAACATTCCTGGATTTTTGGTGCAAATGCGAATTTACCAGATGACATCAGCCTGCTCTGGGCAAAACATGTTGAAGATGATTTTCATGCGCGTTTTTCTGCTACCAGCCGCATATATCGATATATTATTTTAAATAGGCCAACTCGTTCTGGACTTGCTGCTGGCAGAGTAACCTTGGAATGTCGAGCGTTAAATATAGAACTTATGCAAGAAGCAGCTCACCATTTAATTGGCGAACATGATTTTACGTCTTACCGCGCAATTTCTTGTCAGGCAAAAAGCCCAGTCCGTCATGTTAAGCGATTTGATATATTTCGTGAAGGTGACTATGTGTTTTTGGAAATTGAAGCTAATGGGTTTTTACAACATATGGTCAGGAATATTGCAGGTGTGTTGATGACTATCGGCATGGAAAAAGAACCTGTAATGTGGTCGAAACAGGTGTTGGATGCGTGTGATAGGATACTTGGTGGTATAACTGCACCAGCTGATGGTTTGTATCTGTTCAATATTGAATACCCAGAAAAATTTGATATACCTGCACCAGATTTGTCCCCATGTTCATACAGGCCATAAGTGATACTATTTGTATTCAACTAGTTTCAGAGGGTGGCATTACGTGCAATCTATGATGTTGGAACAGATTCTATGACACGTGCCAGGGTGAAGATATGTGGTATTACACGTACTGAAGATGCAATTAATGCGGCAAAATTTGGTGCAAATGCGATCGGTATGGTGTTTTATGATAAAAGCCCCCGGTTTATTAATTTGGAGGCAGCAAAGAGAATTGCATTGGCCTTACCTCCATTTGTTAGCAAGGTTGGATTATTTGTAGATGCCAGTAATGAAGAAATTAATGCAGTACTTGCACAAGTGCCACTGGATATATTGCAATTCCATGGAAGCGAAACACCGGCACAATGCAGCAAGTATTCTATACCGTACATTAAGGCAGTTAGAATGCAGAACAGCATAGACATAAATAGTATTGCCAGCCAATATTCTGATGCCATTGCTCTCTTGTTAGATACATACGTAGAGGGTGTTCAGGGGGGGACTGGTGAGATATTTGATTGGTCAAGAGTTCCGAATGATATTGGAAAACCAATCATATTGGCTGGTGGTTTAACACCAGCAAATGTTTCGAGTGCGATCCAGCAAGTCTCACCTTATGCGGTGGATGTGAGTGGTGGTGTGGAATCGGATAAAGGAATCAAGGATGTTACGAAAATAGCTGAATTTATGCGTGAGGTTACCAATGCACAATCCTAATAATATACAGCCAGTAAGCAATACCGAAAATGAATTGGTTTTACCGGACGCTCAGGGTCATTTCGGTCGCTATGGTGGTCGCTTTGTAGCTGAAACTTTGATGGGACCGTTGCAGGAATTAACCGAAGCTTATGAACGTTACCTCAAGGATCCGGAATTCCTGCAGGAACTGGATTACGAGTTAAAACATTATGTAGGCAGACCATCACCGCTCTATCATGCACGCCGTTGGTCGGAAATCCTAGGAGGGGCACAAATCTATCTAAAGCGTGAAGATCTTAACCACACAGGGGCACATAAAGTAAACAATACTGTAGGTCAGTCTTTGTTAGCGAAGCGCATGGGTAAGACACGTATCATTGCTGAAACGGGTGCCGGACAACATGGTGTTGCATCAGCAACGGTGGCAGCAAGGCTTGGTTTGGAATGTGTCGTTTACATGGGATCTGAAGATATTAAACGACAATCAGTCAATGTTTTTAGAATGAAATTGCTTGGTGCTGAAGTCGTACCAGTAGAAGCAGGGTCGAAGACATTGAAAGATGCGTTGAATGAAGCCATGCGTGATTGGGTGACAAATGTTGATAATACATTTTATATCATTGGTACTGTTGCTGGTCCTCATCCTTACCCTGTAATGGTCAGAGATTTTCAAGCTGTCATTGGACGTGAAGCAAAGCAACAATGCCAGGATATGACGGGACACTTACCAAATGTGTTGGTCGCTTGTGTAGGTGGCGGTTCGAATGCGATTGGATTGTTTTACCCTTTTATTAAAGATCAGAATGTTAAAATGGTCGGTGTAGAGGCTGGCGGTGATGGCTTAGAAACAGGTCGGCATGCAGCACCCCTTAATGCAGGTAAACCGGGCGTGTTGCATGGTAATCGTACCTACTTGATGGAAGATGAAAATGGTCAAATTATCGAGACACATTCTATTTCTGCTGGTCTGGATTACCCAGGTGTTGGACCTGAACACGCTTGGCTTAAGGATACTGGGCGGGCAGAATATGTGGCAGTGAATGATGATGAGGCATTATCTGCATTTCACGATTTGACGCGCATTGAGGGTATAATGCCAGCACTTGAGTCGAGCCATGCATTGGCCTATACAACAATACTTGCACCTAAAATGAATAGCGATGAGATTATCATAATTAATTTATCAGGCCGTGGTGACAAGGATATTCAAACAGTGGCAGCACTGGAAGGTATAACTCTTTGAACAGGGCTAACTATTATGAATAATCGTGAAAGACTGTTTGATTTAGTTTCAGAATATAAACTTGAGAAACGGGAAATTGCTGAGCTCGTTAAGGTTACAGTTGAAACAGTTGAACGCTGGATGGTTTCGCATGAATCACATCATTTTGAAGAAATGCCAGATATGGCAATTGAATTGATTACGTTGAAGCTCAAGGACAGACAAAAGCCAGACAATAACAGCTAGTTTTGTAACGTAATCTAAAATAATTATCACACTCATTCTTGCATAAAGTATTTTCTATTTATTAATCTACTGATGAGTCGATTAACACACTGTTTTGACAATCTTCAAAAAAATGGTCGTAAGGCTTTGGTTCCTTTTATAACAGCGGGTGATCCTACGCCAAGTATTACCGTATCATTATTAAATGCGCTAGTAGAAGGGGGGGCAGACATTATTGAATTAGGAGTACCATTTTCGGATCCAATGGCAGATGGGCCAGTGATCCAGAAATCCAGTGAACGTGCATTGATCCATGGGACGAGTATAAAGGATGTCCTGCATATGGTTTCAGAATTTCGCCAGGAGAACACTACAACCCCTGTCATTTTAATGGGTTATCTCAACCCAGTTGAAATCATGGGATACAAATCTTTTGCAGATGAAGCAAAAGCAGTCGGTGTGGATGGTGTATTACTTGTTGATCAGCCACCGGAAGAGGCTGATGAATTGCAACAAGAGCTTAGGCGATGTGAATTAGATCAAATATTTTTACTTTCTCCAACGACCAGTGAAGAACGTCTTAAATATATATGCTCAAAGGCAAGTGGTTTTCTGTACTATGTTTCATTGAAAGGCGTGACAGGTAGCGACCAATTAGATGTCGCATCAGTAGAAAAGAAAATTGACAACATACGTAGTAAAACAAAGCTTCCTATTGGTGTCGGGTTTGGTATAAAAGATGCCAAGACTGCCAGTAAGGTGGCTGCATTCAGTGATGCAATTATTGTCGGGAGCGCATTGGTAAATAAAATTTCAGAATTGGCAACACAACACGAAAATATGACAAGTGAAATTACCGATTTCCTATCTGAATTACGGCTTGCTATCGATGCTGCATAATTTAACCCCAATATTTTTTATAACATTAATTAATAAGAGATGAGCTGGCTTAGGAAATTACTTCCTTCAAGAATACAAACGAATGGCACATCAAAAAGAACGGTGCCGGAGGGGGTGTGGACTAAATGTACAAATTGTAATGCTGTACTCTATCGTGCTGAGCTTGAGCGCAATTTTGCAGTATGTCCAAAATGCTCAAAACATATGCGCATTCATGCGCGTAAGCGACTTGAACAATTTTTAGATCCAGAACCACGTTTGGAAATTGGAAAAGATGTAAAGCCGGTTGATAAATTAAAATTTCGGGACAGTAAAAAATACAAAGATAGACTTAGTCAAGCTCAGAAACGAACGGGTGAAAATGATGCATTAATTGTCATCAAGGGACAATTAAAAGGATTACAGCTAGTCGCTGTTGCCTTTGAATTCGATTTTATGGGTGGTTCAATGGGTTCGGTAGTCGGAGAAAAATTTGTTATGGCTGTTGAAGAAGCAATCGAGCAACGAATTCCTTTAGTTTGTTTTTCTGCAAGTGGTGGTGCCCGTATGCAGGAAGCCTTATTTTCACTTATGCAGATGGCCAAGACGAGTGCAGCGTTAGCGAATTTGAAACGCAACGGTCTACCCTATATATCTGTTATGACCGATCCTACTATGGGAGGTGTTTCAGCAAGTCTTGCAACTTTGGGTGACATTAATATAGCTGAACCAGAGGCATTGATAGGGTTTGCCGGCCCACGTGTTATTGAACAGACTGTGCGAGAGACATTACCGGTCGGGTTTCAGCGTAGTGAATTTTTACTGGAGCATGGTGATATAGATATGATTATAGATCGTCGCGATATGCGGGATCGGATTGCCTCTCTTCTGGCAAAATTAACTCATCAACCTGAACCTTGAAGTATAATGTGAGCTATTTTTTAGATTGTTAAATTTAAACATGTACACAAAACCCGAACCAACAATTTCCTTAGTCTCAAATACAGCGGGTAAGCGGTTCCAGACACTTGTGGAATGGCTTGACTGGCAGGAAAGTCTGCATTTTACAGCAATAGATTTAGGGCTGGATCGCTGTCTATCCGTAGCAGAAAAACTGGGGCTATTAGCACATCGCCATGTTGTAATAAGTGTTGCTGGAACAAACGGCAAAGGCTCCAGTGTTAAAATGTTGGAATTAATTTTAAAGGCGTCCGGATATAAGACGGGGTGTTATACATCACCACATCTCATTCGTTACAATGAACGAATTCAGATAGATGGGGAAGAGGTATCAGATATAAAGCTTTGTGAATCCTTCAGTAGGATTGATCGGGTGCGAGGAGACATATCTTTAACATATTTTGAATTTGGTACTCTTGCAGCATTGGATATCTTTCAAAATGCAGAAATTGACGTTGCAATTTTGGAAGTAGGTCTAGGAGGAAGATTAGATGCTGTAAATTGCGTGGATGCAGATGCTGCATTAGTTACAAGTATCGATATTGATCACGAAAACTGGTTAGGCTCCAATCGTGAATCAATAGGACGAGAAAAGGCAGGAATATACCGTACATCAACATCGGCTATTTGCTCAGATCCAAATCCACCAAAGTCACTTTTGAAATATGCAGAGAGCATAGGTGCATCTCTTTTCCTCCATCAAAAAAATTACAATTATCAGGTAAATGAAGATGGTTGGACTTGGTGCTCTGATAAGATTGTTTTTGATAATTTACCTAAGCCCAGTCTCTATGACGACAGCCAAATACAAAATGCAGCAGGGGTATTAATGTTATTAACTACTCTAAAAGATCGTTTTAAGGTTGATGGTGATGCCATTCGCAAAGGTATGCAAGAATTTAAATTGGCAGGTCGTTTTCAAATTGTACCTGATAACGCTCAAATTATTCTTGATGTTGCACATAACAGGCAGGCAGTAAATATACTTGTTAAAAACATGAAACAACTTCCAATTACAGGTAAAACACATGTTTTGATTGGTATGTTAAAAGATAAAAACCACATTGCCATTTTTAAAGAGCTAGCAGAGATAACAGATGTTTGGCATATCGTATCACTGGATGATATAAGGGGTAGTGACAGTTTGGAATTAGCAAGTAAATTAAGAACAATAGAAAAAGATAAACCAATTGCTTGTTATAATACAGTACCTGAAGCGTTGGATTATATTCGTAACATTGTTGAACCAAAAGATCGAATTGTCGTCACTGGTTCATTCTTGTCTGTTGGCGCAGCAATAAATCATCTCAACTTGCAGTATTAATAAAAAATGGATCAGACTTTAAAAGAAAGGCTTGTTGGGGCTGTGGTTTTAGTCATAGTAGCTGTTATTTTTATACCTATGCTATTGGATGAAACTAATGATGAGAAAAATGAGATTACAGGTACGATAATTCCGCCAAAACCAGAAAGTGATTTTAGTTCCCGTATCATTCCACTAGAAGACAAAGTAGACGATATAAAATCGATTACTCCCATTGAAAAAGATATGGTCAAAGAGGAGCCGGTTGAGAATATCAAAGAAGAACTCCCACCATCTGTCACAGCAGAGAAGAAAACATCTGATCTTGTTGCAAAAGAAGAGAAACTTTCAGATCTTAATGTTGGTTTAAGTGCCTGGGTAGTTCAATTGGGTAGCTTTTCAAGCGAAGCAAATGCACAGGCATTAAATAAAAAATTACGTGATGCTGGTTATCCGGCATTTGTTGAGCCAATGAAAGAAAAAAATGCGATTGCATACCGGGTAAGGGTTGGACCCGAACTGAAACGATCAGACGCACAATTAATTCGTGATAAAATTAAAAAATTGATGAAACTGGACGGTATTGTAATTAATTACCCATAGTGGAATTAAATATTTTTATCATATGTTAAATATTCAATGATCTGTTAGTTAGACGACAACATGAATACAGCAGAGACGTAATATGTATCTCGTGAAGCGTAAATAAATTTTGCTGTATTGAGGTTATTAAAAAAACTACAAGATACGTATTACAAAAAATAACAATGCACTCAGTAGACATCGGGATTTTACTAATAATTGCCCTGCCAGCATTAGTGGGTGTGCTTTATGGATTTCTGAATATCGTATTCTCATTACTTGCTTGGACTTTGGCGTTAGGTATCTCCATTAAGTTTTCATCATTTTTTTCACCGATGCTTGAAAATTCAATAGAAATGCCAATTGCTAGAAACATGCTTGCATTCATAGGGTTATTTATTGTTAGCCTGATGATATTGACCAGTATTGGCTTTTTAATAGTAAAATTACTTGGCAGGACAGGTCTGACTGGTGCTGATCGTCTATTAGGACTTTTTTTTGGTATGGGTCTGGGAATTTTTATTGTAAACATGATTATATTTCTCCTGGGATTTACATCACTTCCAACAGAGTCATGGTGGGAGCAATCTAAAATAATGACACCATTTGAGCGAGTATCTGTCTGGTCATCGAAATATTTACCAGAAAATGTAGCCAAGTATCATGGTTACGAAGCACCGGAAGAAGTACTCAAAGAATATTCCGAAGATTTGGATAAAAAGGAAGAATTAAAAAATAATGATCAAGAAATTAGTGGGCAGACTGAGATAAAAACATAGGACGTATTTTATGTGTGGAATTATAGGCATAGTCGCTAAACAGTTTGTCAATCAGGCAATCTATGATGGATTGACTGTCCTACAGCACCGGGGACAGGATGCAGCGGGCATGGTGACATATCATAATGGGCGATTATTCTTACGTAAAAATAATGGTTTGGTGCGCGACGTATTTCATACACGGCATATGTTAAATTTAAAAGGCAACATGGGTATGGGTCATGTGCGCTATCCTACGGCAGGATGTTCGTCTTCAGCAGAAGCGCAGCCTTTTTATGTAAACTCTCCTTATGGCATTACCCTGGCACATAACGGCAATCTGACGAATGAAGAAGAATTAAAACGCGATCTTTTCCAGGCTGGCCTGAGACACTTAAATACTGATTCTGATTCCGAAGTTTTATTGAATGTACTTGCGCATGAATTACAACGAATGGGCAAGTTACGTTTAGAAGTTAATGATGTATTTGATGCAGTCAGTCAGTTACATAAACGCTGTCGTGGTGGTTATGCAGCTGTTGCAATGATTACCGGGTTTGGCATCCTTGGTTTTCGTGATCCAAATGGTATACGCCCAGTTATATTTGGTGAGCGGACTACTGATTTGGGTAGGGAATATATTATTGCATCAGAAAGTGTTGCTATTGATGCACTTAATTTCAATGTAATTAGAGATATTGAACCGGGTGAAGCAGTATTTATTACTAAGGATGGTGAACTCCATACAAGGCAGTGTGCAAAAAATCCAAAATATTCTCCTTGTATATTTGAGCATGTTTATTTAGCAAGACCGGATTCCATAATCGATGGAATTTCTGTTTATAAAGCCAGACTACGAATGGGGGAGACGCTCGCAGAAAAAATACTAAAGCTTCGACCCGATCACAATATTGATGTAGTTATACCGATACCCGATACAGGCCGAACAGCAGCTTTACCGCTCGCGCAAAAACTGGGTATAAAATATCGTGAAGGATTTATAAAAAATCGCTATATCCCACGTACATTTATAATGCCAGGGCAAGCAATACGCAAAAAATCAGTGCGGCAAAAACTCAATGCCATTGATCTTGAATTTCAAGATAAAAATGTATTATTAGTTGATGATTCCATAGTACGCGGAACAACTTCAGGAGAAATTATTCAAATGGCACGTGAAGCAGGTGCCAAAAATGTTTATTTTGCATCTGCTGCGCCACCCGTAGCTTTTCCTAATGTGTATGGTATCGATATGTCTTCATCTAATGAATTGATTGCGCACAATAAATCAGAAGATGAAATAGCAAAAATTATTGGTGCTGACTGGTTAGTTTATCAGGACCTTGATCAACTTATTGAGGCAGTACGTGCAGGTAATCCAGATATAACAGATTTTGATTTATCCTGCTTTAATGGTAGTTATGTCACCGGTGATATTAATCAGGACTATCTCGATCATATTGAAATGCTTCGTAACGATAATGCAAAAACCATGAGGGATGTAGATGACGAAAACCTTACCGATTTATCAAATAATGCATGGTAATGATAAGGCTTTCGTATAGTTTACTAGTTTAAAGTTACTCCTTTAGGGTGAAAACTTTTTTCAGGAAGTATTTGCATGACCATATCAAGGATAGTCAACGCCTCGTGCATGCCTTTTTCAAAAATATTGGCAGTTGCAGCATCTACTTCTTGAGAACTTAGGATATTTTCATAGCATTCAGGTGAAAGTTCACCGAATTGGTCTTTGTAGATGGCAATGTACATTGACAGTAAGCGGATGCATTGTGAAAGTTCTTCTTTATCACAAATATCTATAAGCATTTGTAATTTCATTTCTTTCGACTTTATCTCTGCTAATTCAAGCTTTAAGTTGTCCATTGCCATCTCCCAATGGTTGCTATCTTTAGCAATAGTTACCGCAAAGATTATGCCGACTTAATATAATCTAATAAAATCAATGAATTACGCTAATTTCTGGCAGTTTTTGCAAGAAATATCAGCAGGTAAGCGTCTGTCTTTAACGACAGCATATACCAGGCAAACCAAGCAAACAGAGATTAGATGACGATCAAAATATTGTGAACCAGTGCCCAAAAATGAGCTATAAACCTGTGATTTATATCCCAAATTTCCTAATCAAGGATTGTCAGGTCATGCTTGGTTGCCTAAGGTAAAGGCAAGTAAAGAAACTTCGTCGCCAATTAGGGACGGACTTATTGAGAACACAATAAATAACTCACTAGAAATCACAACAAATGGACAAAACAACCGCAAATAACATTATTAATATGAATAAATATTTAGCAAACGCAGGCAAACACTCTAATCAATTATTGGATGAGTGCCGAGATATAATGGCTAGCCGTCTATCACAATCAATGACGACAATGATGGATAAGGTAGACGATATGCTATTCGATTTATCCCACGAAGAAACAAGAGATATAAATGCACGCGCCCAATATTTTTATGCAATGCGTGAAATGCGTCTAAAGAGGCATGATATTGAATCAACCTTTCAGACAAAATTTAATATGCTGTTTGATAGCGGTGTTCGAGGTGAATTAGATGTAGAAGATATTCAACTCAGAGAAGAAACTGATATCGAAGAATCTGTCGCTTTGGAAAATACCATTACTAAAGTAAACAATGATTGTCGTGAAGCACTTTTATATTTGGATCAACGTATGGGCAAATTGCTTGGCGATCCTAATTTGGAAAAAGTAATCATTCCATTAAGACCGGAAGTTGTTTGCAATGCATTCCAGGAAGCCTGTGAAAATATTGAGTCAGATATAGAGATCAAATTAATTCTGTTTAAGCTGTTTGATAAATATGTGACCTCAGGTTTACAAGATATTTATATTGACATAAATAATCTGCTTTCGGATAAAACAGAAGAAGGCTCTACTGAAACAGAATCTAATCGTAAAAAACAAAATATCAAAGACGGGGCTTTCTTCCTGAAGGCCAACCAACTGATTAAGGATGAAATTGACGGTCGTGCTGGAGTCAATAGTCTTCCAGAATTTGCACGAGCATTTTTATATCATTACTGGAGTAAATTATTATTAAAAATATATATCAGGGACGGCGCAGATGGTAGTGCCTGGACACATGCAGTTGATGCAATAGATGATATGGTTAACTGCATTGGTGGGAATACTTCTACTAAAGAGAAGAAAAGTCTGGCAGGCCTGGTGCCAAATCTAAAACAACGATTACGTTATGGTATGAATGTGATACCGGTACCGCCCATGTTACGTGATGAGTTTCTTAATGAACTGTCACAATATTACATAGGTTTATTAGAAATACCGGTTGTTGAAGATGACCCACTTGATGAGCAGGATTCCGAGGATGTCACTGTGCCAGTGATTGCCTTATCAAAACACGACATCCCTTTCATGAGTGAATTGCTGGTGGATAATAAGGATATTAATGAAACAGATGATGATATGAATGGGGATAAGTAATTATCGCGGAGATAAAATAAGTTATTTTTAATTAAAATTTTACAAAGATACTATTAGCTATCATGCGACATTTTGATGGCTGTTTGTGAGGGTACAGAAATTAAATGTTCAGTACAACGAGGTTTGGACGGCTTGGGTATATCAAGGCCATCATCAATCCTGCCCGCAATAGCTTCTTCAAGGCAGTCAGCCGCTTCAAGAAAACAGTCATCCAATGAATCCGCCTGGGTAATGGTCTCAGGAATATCACGGAAGGTAATAATAAAACCCCCTTCCTTTTTATCTGGTTTAAAGCGTGCGGGGTAATTAAATCGATGCATTTATTTCTCCTGTATATCTTTATATCTTAAGGATATCGTAAAACACGGGGAATAGTTTGTATGTACACCAAAAAGGGGATATTTATTTCAATTTGAGTGTCCGCTATCGGCCAAAAGCGGACACCCAGCTCCCAGGGAATTACGCTATCCTTTCTTTATCACCAAAATGATGAGCAAAACCAAAATGAGAGGTATTAATTATACTAAGAAAGAAGTTAAGGTTCTTATTGATAATCAAGATATGAGTTTAGCGGAATTATCTAAAAGGTTGGGTAGAACAGTTAATTCTGTGAGAGGTAAACGCTTCAGTCTAAAAATCGGGCAACTCAATTTATGGTCTGACCGAGAAATCAATCTTCTAAAAAAACATAAAGATTTAACCGACAAAGAATTACAACGAAGATTTTTAAAAAATAGAACAATTAAATCATTATCTCAAAAGAGATTGCATATTGGACAAGTAAAGTTCTCCCACCACAGATTTACCGATAAAGATTACAAGTTAATTAAGAACCTTCACGCAAAGGGATTTAATGATAAACAGATAGCTAAAAAACTTAACGTGGAGCCGTCTATAGTCCCACATCATCGACTAAATGTTTTAGGAATAAGAACATTAAAACGTTACCGCTACAATGAGGATTTCTTTAAAGCCTGGACGCCAAAAATGGCTTACATATTAGGCTTTATCTTTGCTGATGGCAGTCTGGCTATTAGCTCAGGTAAGAATAATCTGTCCTTTAAAATCCAGATTGGAGATATTGAGATCATAGAGGCGATTAGGAAATGTATATGCCCAGATAAACCTCTATATAATCGAAAGGCTAGACCACCAGGTAGGAAAAATCAGATAGGGATTGATATTACGAACGAAACCATTTGTAGCGATTTAGTGAAACTTGGTGTTCCAATCGGGAGTAAAAAAACCTATACGATGACGCTTCCCGATGTACCGGAAGATATGTTTAATCATTTCGTAAGAGGCTACTTTGATGGGGATGGAAATTTAAATATACAGAAGCATAAAAGTAAGATAACAAACATTAATTGGAATACAAGTTGCGTTTCTCATGATTGGAATCAGCAATTATTAGAAATGATAAAAAAATATCTTGATGTAAATGGATATCTCTCTAAAGATAATAAAAAATCCAAAGGAATATATTTTACAGGCATCAATGCTCTTATTCTTTTAGAGTGGATGTATAAACGAAAACATTTATCTATCTATTTGAATAGAAAGTACCAAAAATATGTATCATTGAAAGATGAATATAAAAGATTAAAGCAAGGGAAAAAGGAATATGATTCGCAAACAAAAACAATCATAAAATATTATGGTTTTATAATACAAAAACAGTTGGCAGAGAAAGTTAGTATGTCAGTGTCTGGGTTAGAAAAGAGGGTGTCTAGATTAAAAAAGGATAATGCTTTTACAAAAGAACAAATTGAATTATCAACAATACATAACCGTAGAATCATGCTAAAACACAGGAAACTAAAAACGGCTAATATTAAAGAAGTTTGTAAAAATAATGACAGATCTATCATTGGAAAAAATCAGCATTTTTGTTGACGTACAAAATAATCACCCTAATATTTCCTTTATCCCTTCCCTAGCATCCTTCAATAACAGGTTTATAGTCCTGCGTTCCATG
>CAZCXC010000188.1:0-1516 GCA_964502505.1 uncultured Enterobacteriaceae bacterium | reverse complement strand
AGCTGTTGTTTTCGGCGGGGTAAAGATTAACCCACAAATGATGAAGCTCCGCAGAGGCGTCGATGTCTTAGTTGCGACACCCGGGCGCCTGCTTGATCTTTATCAGCAGAATGCTATCCGCTTTAATGATCTTGAGATTCTGGTACTGGATGAAGCTGACCGTATGCTGGACATGGGCTTTATACACGATATTAAAAAGATCATGGCCCTGCTACCGAAACAGAGGCAGAATCTGATGTTCTCCGCCACCTTCTCTAATGAGATACGAAAACTCGCCAAAGGTATCATTAACAATCCTGTTGAAATAGACGTTGCCCCTCGCAATTCTACGATTGAAGCCATCACCCAAAAGGTTCATCCAGTGGACAAGGCACTCAAAACAGAACTTCTCAGCCATTTGATCCGCACAAAAAACTGGCACCAGGTATTGATCTTCAGCCGCACCAAGCACGGCGCTAATCGACTGGTGAAACGACTGCTACGCGATGACATCCATGCTGCAGCAATACATGGGAACAAAAGTCAGTCTCAACGCACCAAGGCATTGGCCGATTTCAAACAGGATAAAATTCAAGTATTGGTTGCAACCGATATTGCCGCCAGAGGTATCGACATCAATCAACTTTCACATGTCGTCAACTTCGACTTACCCAATATTCCTGAAGACTACATTCACCGCATTGGCCGCACCGGTCGTGCAGGTGCTGGCGGACATGCCATTTCTTTGGTCAGTGCCGATGAGGTAAAACAACTGCGAGATATCGAGCGACTTATCAAAAAAAAGATTGAGCGCGAAGAAATAGAAAATTTCGAGCCGGGACATATAGTACCTGAAACCGACTCCAACAAACCAGCACCGCTCAGAAGACGTAGACCAAAGAAACCGAAAAATAAATACGGTCAACACAAAGGTACTAATGAACAACAAGCACATGGCAGGAATCGTAAACCGAATGATGCCAATAAGAATAGCTCAGGCAAAAGAAATAATAAATCCGGAAACCGAGCTCAGCGTGCAAGATCAACTGCGACGGTTTGAAATAAAAGTCCCCGCAGCAAACTAATGGGATATTAATAACGTCATGCCGGATTTAATCCGCCATTCAGTAAAATAGTGTTCCCCAGAAAAGAGATTAAATTACACGTGCATGCGTATGACGTGAGTGTAGTGATGTATTGAAAGAAGAGTTTTTTTGAACTGTGATAAACCTGACCCCGCGCAGTTTACACTTCATGGGGCAGTTATCTATAAATACGAATTTAGCGGCGTCTGCCCTTCTGACCCTTACGTGGCTCTTCGAATTTGACCTTCAGGAAATTACCTTCAAAGGGCTTGCCATCCAAACCCGCAATAGCGGCGCGTGCCTCGTGACCCTCCATTTCCAAAAAGGCAAATCCTTTACAATTGCCTGAAAACAAATCTTTTATAAGATTCATAGAACGTACCGTACCAAACTCTGAAAATAGAGCCTGCAGAGAATCTTCTGTGGTACTGGGCGGCAAACTGCCAACAAAT
>CAZCXC010000187.1:0-4498 GCA_964502505.1 uncultured Enterobacteriaceae bacterium | reverse complement strand
TTGCCAGGTATTTAAAAATATGCTGACTTCCGCTTCGCGAAAACGATAAATGGAGTGCATCGGATCACCCACCAGAAACAAACTGTGCCCATCCTCCGCCGACCATCCGGCTGTCAATTGTTGCAACAGGATATATTGATTGATCGAGATATCCTGAAACTCATCGACCAGAATATGTTTTATTTGATAATCAAGATGCAAAGCCAGATCGCTTGGCGTTTCTTCAGCACCCAGGGCCTGTATCGCAGCCTGAGCGATGCCTGTGAAATCTATTTGATTACGTTCTGCTGCTAAAGCACGCAATTGAAGATCTGCCAGGATAAGTAACTCACACAGGGCTTCGATCACTTGCCACTCATTTTCTGAATAGTTTACTGGCGGCAGGTATTGGACTTCCACCAACTGCTTAGCTAATGCATCATCTTCCGATAGATTGCTCAACAGTGCAGCGTAGCGATCTTTCATGGCCTTGCGTGTTTCACTCTCTGCTTTGTTATCAGCGGCAGCAGGAAAACCGATATTTTTATTTGCTTGCTTGCGCCATTCGTTTTTTCCGGTAAATAAAAATTCAACAATACCTTGCCAGATAGGTAAGTATTTGCTGTTATTCCCTGGAAGTTTTTCTATATCTACACATTTTACGATACGCGATGTACTGTCTTCTTTGCGTAAATTATCCGCAGCAAAGCGCAAACAACTCAGTAATTCATCGGTGTGTTTTTCCGGGAATTGTTGTCGCACTAATTTCAAGTTAGTTTCAACAATATGCTTTAAAGCACCTTCGAGTTCTTTCCGTCTTAATTCTCCAGTGACATGACGTAACCATTGATCACGACGGGCCAGCATGCTGGCAAGCATGTTCCTGACCTTCGGCAGATCATTGTCAAGATGGGCCAGCAACACTGCGATAGATTCGGACCAGGCCGCACCGGTTTCTAACTCAACCAACGTTGCAGCGGCGGCCTCCTGATAAAGCTCACTGGCATCTTCCAGTGTTTCCGGTTGGGCACCGAAGCGCGACAAGATAGGCATCTGCTTTGTGAGATAGGCACACAATGAATCAATCGTCTGTATACGTAAGCGAGAGGGATTCTGTTCCAGTCTCCAATCATGTTTTTCATCTTGCTCAAGTACTTTTATTGCGAGTTCATCCGTTACTTGGGTTGCGTCTTCTTTCGGGGCTTGTTTTTGCCTTGCACGTTCCATTGCATCAACAATGCGTCCTTGCATCTCTGCTGCGGCTTTGCGAGTGAAAGTTATCGCTATGATCTCTTCCGGATGCTCAACACAACTTAACAAACCAAGATAGCGCTGAATCAAAAGTTCTGTTTTACCTGAACCAGCAAGCGCCTGCACGATATAAGAATGTTCGGGAGAAATAGCCTCGCGACGTTGCTCAAGATCGGTGACTTTATTATTCATTTGCCACCTCTTGCTCCGTATTCTCTGTGTTTAATTCATAAATGCGACATAAAGCATGTAGATCACAATATTGACACGTTGTTACTCCTTTGGGGTCAACACGGGCATCACCTTCACGGAATGCGCTGGCTAATTGACTGAGTGTGTCCTGCCATTGCGATAACAATGATTCCCAATCATTGATGTCTTGTGTGAGTCGTGTCTCGTTCAGCGTTTTTACATTCGGTAATATATTGTCACTCGCCGACAATCCTATATAAGTGGATTCACCACGTTTTATCTTGGCAAAGACAATTGCGCCGATATCACCTTTACTGGTAACTGCATACAATGGTAGTTGCGGTTCATCAGGTCGTTCGTCAAACCAGGCGGCAAGTTTAGGATCGCCTGTCTTATAATCAATAATGACAAACTGGCCATTCTCCAGTTTATCGATGCGGTCGATACGTGTGCGTACTTCAATTTTGTTGAAGGTAAATATATGTTCTTCTTCGCAAGCATGAACACTGAAGGGTTGTCGCTCACGCTCAATAGTTAACCACTCTTTAGTTAGGGTATGAAGACGTTCTGATTCTAGCTGGGTAAAACGTTGGGTAAATATGCCTGGTTGTTTCTTTGCATAGTGATCAAGTGTTAGTGAAATGGCACTTTTTATAATGATATCCAATTCATTATTGTCTTTTGCTATGAGTTCCTTTTGTCCACCTAGCTGTTGCCATAATATCTGCATGACTTGATGCAGGATTAAACCTCTATCCATAGCATTTAGTCCGATATCAATTATCGGAAGTCCATAAGCAAATAAGCGGTGACGCGCTGTCGCACGAAATGGACAAGCAGCCTGGTCCTTAAACAAGCTAGCACCACCACTTACCTTCTCTCTTGATTTTATGGCAGTTGCATTGTCATCATTAAACTTTTCAAGCTGTTGAGACTTAAAAATCTGTGTGGTGTAAGCAGCGATCTTTGCTCTGGATATGCTTTTTTCTTTTCGTAGATAGGGTTTGATCAAGGCACTTGGCCGTTGTGGTCGTTCTTTGTCATTTTGTGCATAGCTTAAAATAACGTTGCTTGCCGAGCTGACTAATCGTTGCGTTAATAACTCTGCTTGTGCCAGTTTGGTTTCAGCCGTGGCATTCGGTAGTTTTGCTCCGCGTTGCATACTGAAAGGAATGAATGGATTTGGGTCAGCCTTGGCAGGCCACACTTCTTCATCCAATCCCATCACCCAGAGGTGGTCAAATTGCATGCCTGCTGCGCCCGTCATTGCAACGATTTGGATTGGTACTTCTTTTGTTTCCGGTTGATAGCTGTGATTCGATGCAAGTTGATTAAGCTTGGTGAGCGCTTCCCTATAACTTAATGTAGATGAAACCAGATCAAGTGAAGCAAACTGGCTAATTAATTCTTGCCAGGCTTCAACGGTTTGATATTCAGCACTTGTTAGTTTCCGATCACCTGGCCAATTAAAATAATTTAACAATTCAGTAAAAGACTGGGCCCACTGGTGCCCCGTTTGTTTATCCGGTAATTCCTTAAATGCTGTTTGCCATTGATGTAACGCGGCTAAAAACTGATCGGGGCGATGATCATTTAACTTTTCATGACTTGCTCTATGCAATACTGCACTAATTGATAATTGCTGTTCACCATGCTCATGCAAATGAGCACCTAATGCAGCGCGTTGGACTCGTTCTTCATTTGCAGCATGTGTAAATGGCGATCGAAGTAAACTCGCTATTGCTCCAAACGATAAGCGTGTATTAGCCAGGCTGAGAATTGCGAGTGCAGCATCAATCAGTGGATAACTATTAAGTGGCAGACCTTGCGCGATGCTATAAGGTCGTTCCATCGTCTCTGGTGAGTTTACGATTGCGGCCGGAATCAAGACATCATCAAATATATTTTCTAATTGACGATGCAATGTCTGCAAGTTTGGCACGATGATACCAATATTATGATGTGGCTCTGTCTCCAGCAATTGCCTTGACCAATTGGCTGCCGCTTTTATTTCTTCTCGCACATCCGTAAACCCTAATGCCAGGATGTGTTCATTACGATGAATTAGAGGTAGCTCCTGTAATGTTGTCTCCGCATTAGTGAGGGCATTAAATAAAGCTTGTTGCTGCGGTGTAAACTCATCAAATCCAAGCAGAATAATTTTTTGATGAACCTTTTTCCCTAACTGCTTGATGTCGTCAGTAATCTGGGTTGCCAGCATCGCATCATCAATCCAGGCGTTTTTCTTGCACTGCTTTTCATATTCTTTCGCCCAACTTTGAAAGGCGCGTGCATCCTCATTCAGATAAACCGCATCTGAAAACAACGGTAATTTCCACTGATAGCAAAGAGACCATGCTGCCATGGCCTGTTTTGCAGTTGTTTCTGGTCTTAAAAGCTGCTTGGCATAGCGCGATGTGCCTATTATCTGTTGCCAAACAGATTGTTGCTGGTGTGGCTTTAATACATATTGATCAGATTGCCGTAACGTTGAAGAATCTTCCCATAATTGATGCAACCAACCACCCCAGGACAGGATCTCTGGCGTCTCCCATGCCTGTTTCCCCGCCTCAATTTGCAACGCAGCATACTGGCTTTGCAAGTAGTGGCTGAGACGTTTGGTAGGCGTTACACAAGTGTAACCCTGTGCAAGTAGTGTGGTGATTTCCGTATTCATAATGAGAATTGTCACACAAACTGAAGCATCTTGTATGTTCAAATTGGCATCTGGAACTCACGGTGTTAGCCTGTACCTAAAGGGATTTGGGGATAATAAATAATGCAGAATACACAGCAAAGTGAATCTGAATCTTATCAATCAAGCTGTACCGTGATTGAACCAACACGAACGGTGCCTGACCTGGCTGCGGATGTACGTGCAGGCCTGTTAAATCCACCACGTACACTACCACCGAAGTATTTTTATGATGAACGCGGTTCTCAATTATTTGAGCAAATTTGTGAAACACCTGAATATTACCCAACGCGTACTGAAGACAGCTTGTTACAAAATTACAGCAAGCACATCATCGAACGTGCTCAACCAGTACAAATTTTAGAAATAGGCAGCGGCAAC
>CAZCXC010000186.1:0-13903 GCA_964502505.1 uncultured Enterobacteriaceae bacterium | reverse complement strand
GTATGTATATATGTATGCATTCAAACTGGATTTAGTCTTGTAGGAATCGTACAAATTGGAGTACTATCACGGCCCATCGAAGTACAGTAATTTTTAGGTAGTAATGTATTAAGTAGTATTAGGTAGGTTTTAATTTTCTTTATCAGGTTCAAATCCTGCCCCCGCTACCAAACGGTTGTAAAAATGCTCCATCTGGGGCTTTTTTTATATGTTGTGATTGGCAGTTTTAGGATGAAAAGCTATACTAGCTAATAATTTAGTATTGATTTTGAGAAGTGGGCCTTGCGCCCACTTTTTGTTTTAGGAATATGTATCGACAGAATATGACCTTGGTTAAACTGCTGGACCCTGTAGTTAAGGCTATGGGATATGAGATGTTAGGCATCGAACATATTCCAAATGGGAAGAGATCGTCGTTGCGTATTTATATAGACAACGAGCAAGGGATTAAACTTGAGGATTGTTCGCGAGTCAGTCAGCAAATTGCGGGTGTACTCGATGTTAATGATCCTATCCAAGGGACATATGACCTTGAAGTATCATCGCCAGGTCTTGATAGGCCACTGTTTACAGTTGAACATTTTCGACGTTTTATAGGTGTGGAAGTAAAATTAAATTTGCGCGAAAAAATAGCAGGCA
The DNA here is from genome assembly GCA_964502505.1 of uncultured Enterobacteriaceae bacterium. GTDB lineage: Bacteria > Pseudomonadota > Gammaproteobacteria > Eutrophobiales > Eutrophobiaceae > CAZCXC01. The sequence continues at coordinate 13,264 of CAZCXC010000186.1, read as the reverse complement.
AGCGAAAGTTAGTTGGAGAAATCAGTGCGGTCAGTGATGAGCGTGTTGATGTGATAGATACGGGAATCAATTATCAAATCCCGGTAGATGTAATTGATAAAGCACGTTTGGTGCCTTAAAAGTATGTGGAAAGAGAGTACATATGAATAAAGAAATATTGATGGTGGTTGACGTTGTTTCCAATGAGAAAGGCGTCAGCAAAGAAGTTATATTTGAAGCGATTGAAGCTGCATTAGCTAGTGCTACCAAGAAACTTAGTCGTGAAGATATTGAAGCACGTGTAGAAATTAATCGTGAAACAGGTGACTATGCAACATATCGTTGTTGGGAAGTGATGGAAGACATGGAAGAACCATTAGAGTTTCCATCCCGACAAATCAAATATACAGACGCTAGGGAAAAGGAGGCGGACATTGAGATTGGACAATTTATAGAAGAGTCTATTGCTTCGGTAGAGTTCGGTCGCATTGCTGCCCAAACGGCGAAGCAGGTTATCATACAAAAAGTTCGAGAAGCGGAACGTTCTCAGGTTGTAGAAGCCTATCAAGATCGCATTGGTGAAATGGTCGGCGGGGTCGTAAAGAGAGTTGAACGGGGGAACGTTATTCTTGACTTGGGTCATAATGCCGAAGCCTTAATTACACGTGATAATTTAATACCAAGAGAAGCAGTACGACCAGGGGACAGAATGCGTGCCTATTTGCGTGAAGTCAGTACTGAGGCGCGAGGTCCACAATTATTGCTGAGCCGAACTACTTCGGAATTACTTATTGAGTTATTCAAATTGGAAGTCCCTGAAATTAATGAGGGTCTCATTGACATCATCAATGGGGCACGTGATCCAGGGGCCAGGGCCAAGATCGCAGTGAAAGCAAACGACCCAAGAATCGATCCAATAGGCGCATGTGTTGGTATGCGTGGTTCCCGCGTGCAGGCTGTATCCAATGAGCTGGGTGGTGAACGTGTAGATATTATTCTCTGGGATGAAAATGCGGCTCAGTTTGTCATCAATGCGATGGCGCCTGCAGAAGTTGCATCAATACTAGTTGATGAAGAAGTGCATAGTATGGATGTTGCTGTCGATGAGGAAAACCTGTCACAAGCCATAGGTCGTGGCGGACAAAATGTCAGATTGGCAAGCGAATTGACGGGATGGGAACTTAACGTTATGTCTGTAGAAGAAGCAGATGAAAAAAGTGATACCGAAGCGCAAGCTCTGCAAGCATTATTTATGGAACAACTGGATGTTGATGAAGAAGTCGCCATTATCCTGGTACAAGAAGGATTTTCGAGTATTGAAGAGGTTGCCTATGTACCAGAAGGTGAAATATCAAAAGTAGAAGAGTTTGATGATGATCTGGTTGCTGAACTACGTGGACGTGCACGTGATGTTATGCTAACTCGTGCGATTGTTAGCGAAGAAAAACTGGTCGATGTTGAACCAGCTGAAGATCTTTTTAGTATGGAAGGTGTTGATGATGCCTTGGCCTATGAGCTTGCATCGCGAGGTATTGTTACTATGGAAAATTTAGCAGAACAATCAGTGCATGAGTTAATGGTTATTGATGACATGGATGAAGAACGGGCAGGAAAATTAATTATGACAGCACGTATTCCCTGGTTTGAAGCACAAGAACAAAAAGAAACGGAGGCAACAGATGCCTGAAGTTACCGTTAGGCAATTCGCCGATGTAGTTGGTATCTCTGTTGAACGTCTACTTGAGCAATTAGAAGAAGCTGGTTTGGAGGATAAATCAGCTGAAGATGCGATATCGGATGAAGAAAAATCTGATTTGCTTGTACATCTAAGGCGAAAACATGGAAAAGACGATTCAACAGAACCCAAGAAGATCACACTTAAGCGAAAAACAATAAGTGAAATTAAAGTGCCAATAGCAACACAGGGTCGTGGTAAAACAAGATCGAAAACGGTTAATGTGGAGTTTAGAAAAAAACGCACCTATGTTAAGCGCAGTGTTATTGAAGAGAAGCAAGAAATTGGCGAAGAAAAAATTATTCAGCCAGTAGAAGATATTCCTCAGCAACTAGAAGATGAACAAAAACATATAGAAGTAAGGGCAGAAGAAAATAGTTTACTGGAGGAAGCGCCAGCCAACAGTATTGAAGCTAATGTTGATGATGTAGCACAATCTGTTCAAGCTGATGCTGATAATAAAATAGATAGTGTGGATTCTAAACCAGAAGATGACAATACAATAATCGAACCTCCGACATCAGATATTACTGACATAAAACAGGAAATTAGGCCTCCGGCAGCAGAACTTCCCACTGCAGATAAAGCAACGCGTTATGGTAAGCAATTACATGTTGCAACAGAAAAATCAGGACGTCGTAAAAAGCGTAAACGTGTAAAACATGTTATTTCGCCAGCTGTTAAACAACATGGTTTTGAAAAACCCACCGAACCAATTGTGCGTGAAGTTGAAATTCCAGAAAATATTACCGTGGGTGAGCTCGCCCAACGCATGTCAGTCAAGGCTTCAGAAGTTATTAAACTCATGATGGGTTTGGGTAGTATGGTGACTATCAACCAGATGATGGATCAGGACACAGCCTCAGTTGTTGTTGAAGAAATGGGACACAAACCCATATTATTGAAAGGAAATGCACTGGAAGAAGTGATCATTGAGACCCAGCAACATGAGGGCGCATTAGTACAACGGGCTCCTGTTGTCACAATTATGGGGCATGTAGATCATGGGAAAACATCGCTTTTAGATTACATCCGACGTACAAACGTGGCCGATGGTGAGGCTGGAGGTATTACCCAACATATTGGTGCTTACGGCGTTGATACTGACAGGGGAAGAGTTACATTTTTAGATACACCAGGACATGCGGCATTCACAGCAATGCGTGCACGTGGTGCTCAAGTGACAGATATTGTTGTCATTGTGGTCGCAGCAGACGATGGTGTTATGCCGCAGACAGAAGAAGCGGTGCTGCACGCGAAAGCTGCTTCAGTTCCATTGATAGTTGCCGTAAATAAAATTGATAAGGCAGAAGCTGAACCAGATAAAGTTAAACAAGAACTTTCAAAATTTGAAGTCATCCCCGAAGATTGGGGTGGTGACACGATATTCGTAAATGTTTCAGCAAAAACAGGTGAAGGTATAGATAACCTGTTAGAGAATATTTTATTACAAGCCGAATTACTTGAATTGACCGCACTTGATACAGGCCCTGCAACAGGCACAGTGATCGAATCACGTCTTGATAAAGGTCGTGGGCCTGTCGCAACTGTAATAATACAAAATGGCAAATTGAATAAAGGCGACATCATACTCAGTGGTCATGAATTTGGTCGTGTACGTGCCATGCTCGATGAACATGGCAATGAAGTGTCTGAAGCAGAGCCTTCTACCCCGGTAGAAGTTCTTGGTTTGTCAGGTACTCCCAAGGCAGGTGATGAGTTGATTACCGTATCGGATGAAAAGAAGGCACGGGAAATTGCTATGTTTCGTCAGGGTAAATATCGCGAAGTTAAATTGGCAAAGCAGCAAGCAGCAAAACTTGAAAATGTGATGTCACAAATGACAGAAGGTGATACTGCCATGCTTAACATACTGGTGAAAACAGATGTTCAAGGATCTGCAGAAGCTATTGTTGATGCCTTAACTAAATTACCTAATGAAGAAATTACAGTGAATATTGTAAGTAGTGGTGTTGGTGGTATTACGGAATCAGATGTTAATCTGGCTATGGCGTCTAATGCTTTTATGATCGGATTTAATGTACGTGCAGATTCTGCTGCGCGTAAATTAGTTGATGAGGAAGGCGTTGATTTACGTTACTACAGCGTGATCTATGATGTTATAGATGATGTTAAGAAAGCACTGAGTGGCCTGCTCTCACCGGAAATAAGAGAACAAATTATTGGTGTCGCGGAGGTTAAAGAAGTCTTCCGCTCACCTAAGCTAGGTGACATAGCAGGTTGTATTGTTTCAACGGGAGTAGTGCGAAGAAGCAATCCGATACGTGTATTACGTGATAATGTTGTTGTTTATGAGGGTGAGCTAGAATCACTACGTCGATTTAAGGATGATGTTAATGAAGTTAAATCAGGTACTGAATGCGGTATCGGTGTGAAAAATTATAATGATATAAACCCAGGGGATCAGATTGAAGTATTTGAGCGTGTAGAAGTTGCTCGTACAATCTAATTTTCAGGCATGCCCAAGGAATTTAGTCGTAGTCGACGTGTCGCTGAACTTCTACAGCGTGAGCTTGCACTTTTAGTCCAACAATATACGCAAAATTCAGATATGGGTATGGTGACCATTTCTACTATTGATGTTAGCCCAGATCTCAAGAACGCAAAAACTTTTATTACCTGCTTGGGCAATACCAAAGGTATTAGTGAAATTGTTAATATGTTGAATGGTCATGCAGGTCAATTTAGACACGAATTAACTAAGATGGTTATATTACGTGTCATTCCAAAACTATGTTTCGAATTTGATCATTCTCTTGATCGAGCTAATAAGTTAACTTCTTTAATTGATTCACTTCATCCGGATAGTGCAGACAAAAAAAACTCTGATAGGTAAACCTGAGTCATCGCATGGGTAAAAAAAATAAATTATGTGGGCGCGATGTCCATGGGATTTTATTATTGGATAAGCCGATTGGTATTACTTCTAATGGGGTCTTGCAACGAGTAAAAAGGTTATATGGAGCCCGTAAGGCGGGTCATACTGGTAGTTTGGATAAAATGGCCTCAGGATTATTGCCTATATGTTTAGGTGAGGCTACGAAATTCGCGGGGTATTTATTAGAAGCCGATAAGCATTATAGAGCAACATGTAAATTAGGGATTATGACCAATACGGGAGATGCAACTGGTGAAGTGAAATCTATTCGTCCCGTACCTGAATTAAATAGAAAAAAAATAGAGAAAGCATTAGCAGGCTTTAGTGGTGAGATCAGTCAAACACCACCCATGTATTCAGCACTGAAACATCAAGGGCAACGGTTGTATCAGTTAGCTTACCAAGGTATCAACGTTAAGCGCACTGCCAGAAATATAACAATTCATGGACTTACATTGTTGGAGCACACGGAAGATCAAATTGATATTGAAGTACGTTGCTCAAAGGGCACCTATATTCGTACATTAGTAGAAGATATAGGGGAGAAATTAGGTTGCGGAGCACATGTAAGTACACTCAGACGGATAGGTAGTGGTCCGTTCACCGAAGAGCAAATGATTACATCTATTGAACTTGAACAACTTGCTGAAAAAGGCTTATCTGATCTGGATCAGCAATTAGTAGCAATAGACAGTATCCTGTCACATCTTGCAGTTGTAGAGGTAGTAGACACCGTCGCATGCTATATTCGTCAAGGTCAGGCAGTAATGATCCCACACGCGCCCACAGAAGGATTAGTTCGTATTTACACACAAGATCATAACTTTCTTGGTATTGGAAAAGTACTTGATGATGGCCGTATAACACCTAAGCGCTTGCTGCAATCTGCGCTGGGAAGAAGATAAATAATTGAAATATAAGGATAAATTAATAATTTATTAGAATTGGCTTTATTTAATTAGCAGAATGAGAAAGATCTTTTATATTAAATTAAATTCCCGTCAGCTTATCCTTGTTCGTATACGGGAGCGCGGGTACAATACGCGCCACATTTGGACAGTGGCTCTAGGAGCGATAATTTAATGGCATTAAGTACTCAGATAAAAGCTGATATTGTAAAAGACTATCAGCGTACATCAGGCGACACGGGATCACCTGAAGTACAAGTTGCATTGTTAACTGCACGTATTACAGATCTATCCGGACATTTTAAAACACATAGTAAAGATCATCATTCTCGTCAGGGTTTACTCAGAATGGTGAATACTCGCCGTAAATTGCTGGACTATTTAAAAAGTAGTGATGTTAATCGATACCGTGATCTGATCGGGCGTCTCGGCCTACGTAAATAAACAAGTATTTCATACCTAATCTATTGATTATTAATAACCGCAATGAAAAAGCGGGCAAACTGATTTCATAAATGATGAACTTTTATCAAAAAGTTTTCATTCTCTTCTGATTGATATTACCTAAGGTGTATACATGAACATAGTGAGGAAAGAGTTCCAATTTGGGGAACATAAAGTCGTTTTAGAGACGGGTAGGATTGCTCGTCAAGCTAGCGGTGCTGTGATGGTGAGTATGGGGGATACTGTTGTTTTGGTAACTTGTGTTGCTGATAAAGAAGCAAATCCAAGGTACGATTTTTTCCCTTTAACCGTAGATTATCAGGAACGCACATATGCAGCGGGTAAAATTCCAGGTGGGTTCTTTAAGCGTGAAGGCAGACCTTCCGAAAAAGAAACATTAACTTCCCGATTAATTGATCGCCCCATTAGACCCCTCTTCCCAAAAGGTTTTTACAATGAAGTCCAGATTGTAGCTACAGTTATGTCACTGGATCCTGATATCGATCCGGATATTGCAGCATTGATTGGTGCTTCTGCATCGATTTCACTTTCTGGAGCACCATTTAATGGTCCGGTAGCTGCAGCACGTGTGGGCTATATTGATGGCAACTATGTCCTTAATCCAACATTTTCCAAATTAGAAGAATCAGCACTTAATCTAGTCGTTGCCGGTACCAGCTCTTCCGTTTTAATGGTTGAATCTGAAGCCAAGCAGCTTTCTGAGGAAGTTATGTTAGGTGCGGTTATGTTTGGTCATAAACAATTTCAGCTGGTTATTGAGAACATTAAAGCACTTGTTAGTGATGCAGGTGTGCAGGTCTGGGATTGGCAAGCTGCGGAAAAAGATGAAGCTTTAGCAAATGAAGTTGAACAGCGTGCCACTGATCTACTTCGTGAGGCATATTCAATACAGGATAAATTAAGCCGTAAAGAACGTATTAGTGACATTCGCAAGGAAGTTGCTGAGGCGATGACTGAAGGCGAAGAACCACAATGGTCAGAAGGTGATATCAAAAATACAATCGAAGATTTGGAGAGCCACATTGTACGCAGCAGTATCCTTGCTGGAGAAAATCGTATTGATGGTCGCGATAATAAAACAATCAGACCGATAAGTGTAGAAGTCGGTGTATTACCACGAACACATGGTTCAGCATTGTTTACCCGTGGAGAAACGCAAGCAATAGTAGTGGCTTCTCTGGGTACTGAACGCGATGCTCAAATCATTGATGCAATAGAAGGTGAGCGTAAAGAGCCGTTCATGCTGCACTATAATTTCCCTCCTTATTGTGTAGGAGAAACAGGGCGTGTAGGAACACCAAAACGGCGTGAAATTGGACATGGCCGTTTGGCCAAGCGCGGTATTTTAGGTGTTATGCCAAATATGGATGAATACCCCTATTCAATTCGTGTTGTTTCAGAAATTACGGAATCAAACGGGTCCAGTTCAATGGCGAGTGTCTGTGGTACAAGTCTTGCGTTAATGGATGCCGGTGTTCCGATTGAAGCACCCGTCGCGGGTATTGCCATGGGACTTATCAAAGAAGCAGATAAGTTTGTTGTGTTATCCGACATCATGGGTGATGAAGATCATTTGGGTGATATGGATTTTAAAGTAGCAGGTACTGGCAATGGTATCACTGCATTGCAAATGGATATCAAGATTGATGGTATTACCGAAGAAATCATGAAGGCTGCATTGGAACAGGCACACGAGGGCCGGTTGCATATTTTAGATAAGATGAGTGCAGCAATTACCTCGCCACGTAGTGAGATGTCTGAATATGCACCACGTATTACTGTCATAAAGATTCATCCAGATAAAATAAGAGATGTGATTGGCAAAGGCGGCACAACGATTCGTGCGATTACGGAAGAAACAGGCGCCACGATCAATATTGATGATGATGGTACCGTAAAAATCGCTGCCGTTGATAAGGCGGCTGGTGAGGCAGCACGTGAACGGGTAGAACAACTCACTGCCGATATTGAAGTTGGAAAGGTATATGAAGGTCGTGTTGCCAAGTTGATGGATTTTGGTGCCTTTGTAAATATCCTGCCAGGTAAAGACGGCCTGGTACATATCTCCCAAATCTGTGAAGAACGTGTTGAAAGTGTCAGTGACAAACTCAGCGAAGGTGAGTTTGTTAAAGTCAAAGTCCTGGAAATTGATAGACAAGGACGCGTTCGCTTGAGCATGAAAGCAGTAAACGAATAATAGTAGACCACTATTTGCTTAAAAAAAGGGCGTTTAGCCCTTTTTTTATGCCTCTTATTTAACCCTTTCCCTCTTTGACTGCGTTTTATTGATCAGCGGATTTTTATTCGTGACTTTTAAACTAAAACGCAGGAGACAGATCATGGGAAATTACCTAAGAAAAACAGCTATGTATGCAGTATTGGTATTCGTCGTGGGGTGTACACAAAGCGATCATCAACTCACAGAAAATGAAACGGATGTTAAGAATCAACCGATCGCTATTCCTGACAAAGACATAGCACAGATTGTAAGCACTATTGACAGTTTGGATGAAGATAAAGCAGAAGTGGGGAAAAACAGGATAGTGAGAAGTAAAGAAAAAATAATGGCCGAACAGGAATTTTATGATGCACGGTTGGCGAGTCCAGCGACATTAGGCGCAGTCGGTGGCTACCGTCTTGATTATCTCAGGGCACCCTCCGAACCGATCAATCGTGAAAACTATGCACATTATGAAGATAACCCGGTAAAGCGGGTTGTTGAACATCCGGTCTCAACATTCAGTATTGATGTGGATACAGGTAGCTATGCGAATGTGCGCCGGCTATTAAAAGCAGGGCAATTACCACCACAGGATGCAGTACGTATAGAAGAACTGATCAATTATTTTACTTATGCTTATCCTACGCCTGATGATCAAGACACACCTTTTGCCTTAATAAAAGAAATCGCACCTTCGCCCTGGAATGAAAACAGTTACCTATTACATCTTGGTATCAAAGGTTATGACGTGTCAAAAAAAGATTTACCGCCCAGCAATCTGGTATTTCTCATTGATGTGTCGGGTTCAATGCAGTCAGCAGATAAAATTGAATTACTTAAGACATCTTTAAAATTATTAACGAAACATTTGAGTGCCGATGACCGTATTTCAATCGTCGTCTATGCAGGTGCCACAGGTGTTGTCCTTCAGCCTACACCAGGTGATCAAAAAGCAACTATTATTGCATCACTTGATCAATTGACAGCGGGTGGACGTACTAATGGGGCCGCCGGGATAAAACTTGCCTATGCCATGGCAGAGCAAGCATTTATTAAAGAGGGTATTAATCGGGTCTTGCTGGCTACGGATGGCGATTTTAATGTCGGCACAGTTGATCATGAGCAACTCAAAGATTTAATCGAAGAAAAGCGTAAGACGGGAATCTCGCTAAGCACATTGGGTTTCGGTACGGGTAACTACAACGATCATTTGATGGAACAACTGGCTGATGTTGGTAATGGCAACTATGCCTACATCGATACATTAAACGAAGCCCAAAAAGTACTTGTCGATGAAATGAGCTCTACCATGTTAACAATTGCCAAGGATGTGAAGATACAGATCGAGTTCAACCCAGCGGTAGTCTCCGAATATCGACTCATTGGTTATGAGAACCGTCTGTTAAATCGTGAAGATTTTAATAACGACAAGATCGATGCTGGTGAAATAGGTGCGGGTCATTCCGTTACAGCAATTTATGAAATTACTTTGAATGGTAGCGAAGGCTTAAGTATTGATCCATTACGTTATCAAACAGAAAAAATATCGAGTTCAGCCATGGAGGATGAAATTGCTTTTCTACGAATTCGATATAAGGCACCCGATAGTAATAAGAGCAAATTGCTGGAATGGAATGTTAATAAGGAGGAGATCATTGAGAATATCAGCAGCACCAGTGATGCCTTTCGTTTTTCTGCGGCCATTGCTGCTTTTGCGCAACAATTACGTGGCGGTGATGATATGAATGAGTTTGATTATGCAGATATCGTAGAGCTGGTAAGAAACGCACGTGGCGATGATCCATTTGGTTATCGGGGCGAGTTTCTAACGTTGGTCAACATGGCACGCTCATTAAGCATAAGTGAACCTGCTGCCGACGATCACTATGTGCAGGAGATGCATTAATATTTTTCAGCACAATTACGAAGGCGTGCTGCTATTAATGGCAGCACGCCTTTTTGACTTTAGGGGTGCTGTGAAAATACACTCCCCTGTATGGGGAAAGTGCACAGCGATGAAGAATTGATGTTGAGTTACCGCAATGGAGATGCTGGGGCCTTTGAGACCCTTTATAAACGTCACAAAGGCGGTTTATATCGATTTATGTTGAGGAAATGTAGTAATGAGAGTATCGCCGAAGAACTGTTTCAGGATGTCTGGATGAAGTTAATTGGTGCGCGTGAACGCTATGAGGTCAAGGCAAAATTTACTACTTATCTTTACCAGCTTGCTAATAATCGTTGTATAGATCACTACCGCAGGCAAAAGACGATGAATCCGGGCACGCAAACTCATGAAGATTTTGAGGTAGATAATATTCCGGGTCGAGCACAAAATCAGCCGGAAATTCAGGTAGAAATACAAGCACAGACAAACAGGCTTTTGGCTTTAGTTGATGAATTACCAGACGAACAACAAGAAGCATTCATACTACGAGAAGAAGCGGGGATGAGTGTTGCGGAAATTGCAGAAATGACAGGCGTGAATGCAGAAACGGCCAAGAGTCGTTTGCGCTATGCTGTTAATAAACTACGTGCGGGTATGAGTAAAGATGGTTAGTAAAGAAGAAGAACAGGCACTAGAAGAATACCTCCGGGGTAAATCTGAGGTATCGCGCCGTTATCGTACGGAGGCAACACAGCAGCCTGCAAAACATCTTGATGAAACAATTCTGGCAGCCTCACGCAAAGCAGTTGCAACGAAAACACGTGCCTTTATTGGTCCCATTGCAACAAATTGGTATGTGCCTGTGTCATTGGCTGCTGTAGTAGTGCTCTGTGTTGGGCTGGTATTTAATATCTATCAGGATAGTGGACATAAACTATTAACTACCCCCAGTCCTCCAAGTTCTATTGATGAATTTGATCAATTACCCGCTGCAAGTGGACGTAGTGATATTGCATTACCTTCACGTTTGTTAGAAAAAGATAAAAAAGGTAATTTGGATGGCTTGTTTTATGAGGCAGAAGAATTTGAGGCGCGGGAACTCCGTAGACAAGAAGATCTTAGATCCAATCAACTTGCCATTGATGCTGATATTGCCCCAGCATCCGCACCGGTGACTGAGTTAGAAGACAAGGCCATGGATAAAATAACATCTACACCTGAAGAAATTGGTGTAGAGATCAATGCCGCCAAACAAGAAGATATTGAAATGATATGGCAGCAGAAGAAAAAACAAGTAGAGGAAACAAAAAAATCAGACCCCGAGGCATTAGGTGCGGTTGGAGGTTATCGTGCTTTGGAAAAAAGTGAAGCTCGAAAAGAAGCCTTATTAGATGCGCCTAATGAAATACAGAGTGAAGCAAAAGTAGTAGACGAAGCAGACGAAGCAGGCTTTGCGATTGAAGAACAAGTGGAATTTGAAGATGCACAAGTGCGATCAAGAGAAATGGCCGTCAGCAAATTAAAAAGAGGCGGGAAAGATGATGTTGCAGATATGACCCCTGAACAATGGTTGGAACATATCAAAGAGCTATGGGAAGAAGATAAGCGAACAGAAGCAGAGAAGAGCTTGAAACAATTTTTAGAACTCTATCCTGATTATCCTCATGCACAGATAAAGGATAAACTTCCCGAAGAAATAGATTTGTCAGAATTCACTCAATGAGAGTATGCGTGCCTAAAAGGGATTAATTTAATACACTCTACATATGGATCATCTATCAGATTTCGCCGCAATCGAACGTCTGTTTGCTTCGATACAACTATGGCTCAATGAGAATGTTCTGAGCTATGGTAATTTTATTCAACTCGGTGTTATCGGCCTGGCTTTTTTGTTGAGTTGGTATCTCACGCCAAAAATTAAAAACTGGTATCAGGAATTACAAAATCAAAACAAGGCCGGTGCGATAACGGCTAAGTATCAACATATACTCACGCCACTTATTTTTCCCATCGTCTGGCTGTTGATGCTATCACTGCTATTGTTGACTATTGCAGCAGCGGATTTACCGTACCAAATGACCAAGATTGCAGTCAGTTTGCTTGCGGCTTGGGTCATTATTCGTCTCACTGCAGGGTTTGTCAGGAATAGGGTAGTGGCAAAATTTATTGCCATTATCGCCTGGACGGTTGCGGCCCTAAATATTTTAAACCTGTTGCATCCGGCGACAGAGGTGCTGGATAGCATCGCGATAAATTTAGGTGCATTAAGAATCTCAGCGTTAACGATTATCAATGGCATTCTGTCACTTATCATTCTGCTATGGTTGGTAGCGATAGCCTCACGTTTGATTGAGCAACAAATTAAGTCCTCTACTGATCTCACTCCTTCTGTAAAAGTACTGATCAGTAAACTGGTGAAATTCACATTAATTGTTATTGCTGTTGTTGTTGCGGTTGCTAGTGTTGGTATTGATCTGACTGTCTTTGCAGTCTTTAGTGGTGCAGTAGGTGTCGGTATTGGCTTTGGTCTACAGAAATCAATTTCTAATCTATTCAGCGGGTTTGTATTGTTAATGGATAAATCAATCAAACCGGGAGATGTGATAGCAATAGGCGATACTTTTGGTTGGGTAAATACATTAGGTGCACGTTATGTCTCGATCTATACCCGTGATGGGATCGAACACCTTATTCCAAATGAACAATTGATTACAGAGGAGGTACAAAACTGGTCGCACACCAATAAATTACTCAGGTTAAGATTACCCATTGGAGTACATTACGAAGCAGATATCAGGCAGGCCATCGCACTGTGTGTCGAATCAGCCAATGAAGTAGAGCGTATACTCAATGATCCACCGACGGTTTGTTTACTAAAAGGGTTTGGAGATAGCTCGGTCGATCTGGAATTGCGTTTCTGGATAAATGACCCACAGGCCGGTACGTCGAATGTGAGAAGCGAAGTACTGTTAAAGGTATGGGATAAATTTCATGAACATAATATTGAAATACCTTACCCGCAGCGAGATCTGCATATTCGATCAAGTGTGATTGATATTAATAAATCTTCCAATAGTGATTAATCTGCTAGAGTAAAGACCAGAATTTCATCACCTGTAGCATAGTCGAATAATTTATTGCCACCCGCGGCAACAGCAATATATTGTTT
>CAZCXC010000185.1:0-4567 GCA_964502505.1 uncultured Enterobacteriaceae bacterium | reverse complement strand
TTTGCAACATTGTATCAACAGAGTAGGCGAGATCAGGAACAGTATCAATAAGTGTTCCATCCAGATCAAACAAAACCATTTCTGGTGTATTAAGCGACATAGCAAAAGTTTTTATGAATTAACTTGCGCTAGTTCACTACGCATGGATTGGATAGTTGCCTTGTAATCACTGCTACTGAAAATAGCAGAACCGGCAACAAAAGTATCAGCTCCAGCTTCTGCTATTTTACGAATATTGTCGACTTTAACCCCACCATCAATTTCCAGACGAATAGCACGCCCACTATTATCAATGATTGACCTTGCTTCCTTAAGTTTATCGAGTACAGATGGAATGAATGATTGACCACCAAAACCCGGATTAACTGACATTAACAAGATCATATCCAGTTTATCAATAACATGGGATAAATAATCTAAAGGCGTCGCAGGATTAAAAACAAGACCGGCCTTACAGCCCTGATCATGTATAAGTTGTATGGTTCTATCGACATGTTCACTAGCTTCCGGGTGAAAGGTAATAAAATCAGCACCGGCTTTAGCGAAATCCGGAATGATTCGGTCAACGGGTTTAATCATGAGATGCACATCCAGAGGTGCCTTAATGTCATGATGACGCAAAGACTCCACTACAACCGGACCAAAGGTTAAATTCGGGACATAATGGTTATCCATCACATCGATATGAACAATATCCGCACCTGCTGCCAGGACTTGTTTAGTTTCTTCTCCAAGTCTGGCCATATCTGCTGATAGGATGGATGGGGCTATGATGTAGTCAGTCACTGGTTTTCAGCCTTTGTTTGCATACACTTTTGAGGCCGCAACTTTACCTGATCAGGCCTTTGATGGCTACCAACATACAGATTAACTAAGGAAAAGCGTTTATCTATCATGTATCGCCCCTTATTATTCTAATCATGGGTAATCACAGGAAATTGATAGAGCTAGTAATGCTTGTTGGTTGTTTTCTGGCCACTGTTGTGGTCGCTAATCCAGAGCTGGAAAGAGAAAAACAAATAGCTGATAAGTTGACGAAAGAACTTCGGGCTGGGGAGGCGATTTGGCTTGGTGTGGGTAATACAGAATTCCTGGGCCTCTTTACCGAGACATTTCTACAGCAACGAAACGATGCAATCTTGCTTTTACATGGTATGGGTGCACACCCTGATTGGCCAGATGTTATTTCACCATTGAGATGGGAACTCCCTGGTTATCGATTACCTGTTTTATCAATTCAATTGCCAGTACTTTTACCGGATGCATCTGTGTCTGGTTACGGTAAAACAACCAAGGAAGCTGCAAGACGCATTAAACTTGCAGTAGATTATTTACATGAACAAGGATTTAAGCGGGTTATGCTTGTCGGTTATAGTTTTGGCGCAGCAATGGGCGCTTATTATTTAGCTAACAAAAAAGAGCATGGTGTGTCCACTTTCATTGCTATCAGTATTTTAGCGCGTAAATTTCTTAATCCAACTTTAAACTTAAAATTCTTGTTGGAGAAAATTCATATACCCATGCTTGATATATACGCTAGTAATGATCTTGAAGAAATTTTAAAAGCAGTACCAGACAGGCGTCTTGCAGCGCACAAAAGCGGGAATACTTTATTTAACCAGATTGAAATATCAGGATCTGACCATACTTATAGGGAACAAATAGTTGATTTAGTCAATATTATCGTTGATTGGATTGCTCAACATCCTTATTACATAAATGAAGATGTTGTTGATACCAGCCAACCGCATCATGATATAGGATAGATACAGTAATTCAGTGAAACTGTCATAAACGGTGCTACTCTCTTGTGAGGAAATATTTAAGCAAACAGTTTTTTTAATTGAGGCGACCATATGAACCAGCAAATTAATAATGACCCCAATGTGAGTAAAGACGAACGGACCTGGGGAATGCTGTGCCATTTGGCGGCGTTTTCCGGTTTTATCATTCCTTTAGGCAATGTATTGGGGCCACTGGTCATTTGGTTAATAAAGAAAGATGAAATGCCGTTTGTAAATGATCAGGGCAAAGAATCACTTAACTTCCAACTAACAATGATGATTGCTTTGATTATTTCAGCAATTTTGGTTGTTGTGCTTATTGGATTTGCATTGCTGGCTATACTGGCAGTATTTCAGATTATCGTTTTGATCATAGCAACCATCAAGGCAAATGAAGGTGTACGCTATCGCTATCCGTATGCCATTCGATTTATAAAATAGTGCTGTTTAGATTGGTTAAGGAACACCATTTAGAAAATAAATTAGCGAACAGGAGGATTTACCATGTTAGAGACTTTTACATTTGCTGTTCTCATCTTTGCGGTCATTCTTTTATTCATGATGGTGAAAACGGTTCATCAGGGTTATGAATATACCGTTGAACGGTTTGGTGAATACACCCATACGATGCGACCGGGACTACACTTTTTGATTCCAATAGTTCAATCCATTGGCGCCAAGATGAATATGATGGAGACGGTACTGGATGTCCCATCACAGGAAGTCATTACTAAAGATAACGCCATGGTCAGAGTTGATGGGGTAATATTCTTTCAAGTGTTAAATGCAGCACAAGCAGCCTATGAAGTGAATAACCTCACCCGCGCTATTTTGAATCTTGTTATGACGAATATACGTACGGTGATGGGTTCTATGGACTTAGATGAATTACTCTCCAAACGTGATGTGATTAATGCACAATTGCTGAAAGTGGTTGATGAAGCGACCAGTCCTTGGGGTGTGAAGGTAACGCGTATTGAAATTAAAGATATCACGCCACCCAGAGACCTGGTGGAAGCCATGGCACGGCAAATGAAAGCAGAGCGTGATAAGCGTGCAGCCATTCTGGAAGCAGAAGGTGAAAAGCAGTCCGAGATACTAAAGGCAGATGGTGAAAAGCGGGCAGCCATTCTGGAAGCAGAAGGACGTAAGGAAGCCGCATTTCGTGATGCCGAGGCCCGGGAACGATTAGCAGAAGCAGAAGCAAAGGCCACCACGGATGTATCTAAAGCAATTGCCTCAGGCGATATCCAGGCCATCAATTATTTCGTTGCAACCAAATATGTTGATGCCTTAAAAGATATTGCTGCTTCTCCAAACCAGAAACTGGTATTGATGCCACTGGAGGCAGGTAATGTGATCGGTGCATTAGCAGGCATTACTGAAATTGCCAAAGCAGCCTTTGGTAAATCATCTTCAAAAGATGGTGCTCCGGTTACGAGAGGGTAAAAATATGGAATGGGTATCTGAAATTAATTTCTGGCATTGGTTAATTATTGCTGTTGTACTAATTTCAATCGAGATGCTTTTGGTTGGTAGTTTTTATTTGCTTTGGATGGGAATAGCAGCAGGTGTTGTAGGTTCAATAATGTATTTTGTCCCTACTTTATCTTTGTTAGCACAAGTGCTGATTTTTACCGTGTTGTCAGTTGTTACACTGGTGGTTTACAAGCAGTATCAGAAAAATAATCCTGTATTGTCTGATCAACCAAATCTGAACCGACGTGGTGAACAGTATGTAGGGCGTGTCTTTACTCTAGAAAATCCAATTGTTAATGGTGTGGGTAAAGTCAGGGTGGATGATTCAACCTGGAAAATCCGTGGTGAAGATATGGCTGCCGGGACTAAAATCAAAGTTGCAGCGGTGGAAGGGACAACGTTTTTGGTTGAAGCCGAGACTTAATGAAGTCTGTTCATGAGTGGCTGGATGAGTATTCTGAAAGCCACACCAACATCCAACCAATAAAGTACTATTATATATGCCGTTAATCGCGTTAAGTCTATTAATTAACAATTAGGCTGATGGACACAGCAAAATATAAGGAACTGTTAGTTAATAAAAAGAATGTACTTAGCGAACTTGCCGCGACAGGTAAAGCAGCAACAAAAACTGTCGAATTAGACCAAGCCCGTGTTGGTCGGTTATCAAGAATGGATGCAATGCAAGGCCAAGCCATGGCCATTGAGGTTGATCGCAGAAGACAAATTGAATTGCAACGAATAGCAGCAGCATTGGAAAGACTGGAGAATGAAGAATTCGGTTACTGCTTGTCATGTGATGAATTAATATCTGAAAAAAGGCTTAACGTCGATCCGATGGCTACCTTATGTATTGCTTGTGCTGGTATCGCAGAAAAGGTTTAAAGGGAATAGATTTTTAGATTTAAAGAAGCTCTGAATAATTCACACCCCACAAGGGGGCACCAAGGTCCCTGAATTATCAGAGTACGAAAAACAAAAAGAGTGATTTTTGTTTTTCTTACATTTTCAATGGCAGATAAGCCATTGAAAATGGCGGTACATCCATATACCGCGGAAACTCTGTAATAATTAGAGTTTCCTTAATGGTGCTGTGCGATTGCCCAGTCAATATGTTCCCTTACCATTTCAGAATAATGAGACTTTTTTCTATTTAACGTGGCTATAATTTCATTGGAAGTTTTTGCATTGCCCAAAGCGACAGCAATATTTCTTAACCAGCATTCGTAACCAATACGCTTTATTGCTGAGCCTTGTGTGCGCTCTTTAAATTCTTCTTCTGTCCAATTGAAAAGTTCAATAAG
>CAZCXC010000184.1:0-4506 GCA_964502505.1 uncultured Enterobacteriaceae bacterium | reverse complement strand
GATTCATTATTCAATACATTATGCTTTAGTAAAAAAAGAACTAAAGCTATGGCTGGCAAGCCAAGTAATCCTGCATACAAAAAGAAAATGGGATACCCCGATGCATCAACAACCAATCCAGAAAATCCACCAATAATCTTTGCTGGCAGTGTCATAAGCGAACTAAACAAGGCATATTGTGTTGCAGTGTATGCTGTGTTGGTCAAACCAGATAAATATGCAATAAAAGCAGAGGTCGCAAATCCACCACTAAGATTATCTGCACTGATAACCAGGGCCAATTTAACCACGCTGGGTTCACTGATAGCTAAAAAAACGAACAATAAGTTAGTTATAAAAATTAATACTGCACCGATAAATAATGGTCGTAAAACACCAAATCGTATTACAAATATTCCACCCAGAGCTGCGCCTAAAATAGTCATGAAAAAACCAAAAATCTTAGTGACGTTTGCAATCTCAATCTTGGTAAAACCTTGGTCCAGATAAAACGGATTAGCCATTACTCCCATTGTAATATCGCTTAATTTATAAGCGCCAATCAATAATAAAATAATGATGGCCATCCATCCCAATCGTTGAAAAAACTCTACAAAAGGACTTACAACAGCATCAACGAACCATGCGGTCATTCGTGAGAAAGTATTATTTTTGTTATCTATGCCTATAGATTTTTCTAATTGAGATTCAAGTTTATGCGTGCTTTCTGTATATACATGGTCAGGCTCCCGTATTAAAAAAGTAGTGGTAACCCCTATCCCCATTAGTGCTGCCATGCAGAGATAAGCGAGTGACCATGATTGTAAATCGGCAATATAAAAAACACCTGCACTAGTAACGAGCAGTGCAGAACGATAACCAAACACATAAGTTGCTGCCATGGCCCCTTGTAACAAACGATCAACAGCTTCGATACGGTAAGCATCAATAGTGATATCCTGCGTTGCTGATCCGAATGCGACAATTAATGCATAGATAACAGTCCATCGTAATTCGACAGTAGGGTCTGTTAAGGCCATTCCAAGCAAACCACAGACAATTATAAATTGTGCTAACAGCATCCATGAACGCCTTTTACCCATTAATTTAGTCAATACCGGTAGCCCTACACGATCAACCACTGGAGCCCAAAACACTTTTATTGAATAGGTAATCCCAATCCAGCTAATAAATCCTATTGTGGTGCGTTCAACGCCAACATCTCGTAACCAACCAGATAATGTTGAAAATACCAAAAGAAACGGTAAGCCTGCAGAAAACCCCAAGAAAACCATGCCAACCACGCGCGGCTTTGTATAAATCAATATGGATTCACGCCAACTAATGTTGTTTACTTGGTTAATCGTCATTTTGAATGATTGGAGTTGTAATTCAAACTACTATTTTATTTAATCGATCGATTTAATAATTTCCAATCTGGCTAAATCTGGGAGGATATTTTCATTAAATATTTTAAATATTCTTTCTAACATTTTTTTCAGTTCGCTTACATTGTGATATTTACTGTTTTGGATAAATATAGGAAAGCCTCTGTTGCCAAGAAAATCACAAGCATAAGTAACAGGGTCATTATCTTGATTATCTAACAACGATTTAATGAATAGCGACATTACAGGACCGAGATTTTCTACTTGTCCTGTATTTTTTGAAGGCAAACACAAAATTTCACCTGAATTTAAATATTCTTTTAATGCCTGCTCGCTTAACTTTGATGTTAATACTATATTTTTATTACCATTAAATTCTTTATACTCGGCATCGCTCTTGAACAGCATAATGTACCCCACAGCCACAAGCATTTGTAATGCATGTATGACTTGATCATCCCCATATATTTTTAATTCATCATCTTTTTTAATTATTGAGAGCGATTGAGGCTCTCGTTTTAATATGGCCACAAGAGTTTTATAAATTTTTTCATTAAAATTTATCTTGTACCCATTGCCAAAATCATATTTTTTGAGTGGTTGTGTAGCCTGTTTTCCTACTCCAAAAACAATTTTATTAAATCTATCTAAATTATCTTTAGGTTTATTATTGTTATTAATATATATATCTCTACGTAACCCTCTATTTAATATATAGTCTTTCAGTGTTTCACGAAGAATACTTGTTTTTAAACTATTAATTTCTTCAAAAAATATCTTTGGTATGTGAAGCTCCAGATGATTTTGTATTAAATCTGCTTGTCCGGCAAAAGATATGCCATATTTTTCCATGCTTCTTGCAATTTCACTATGATTAAGTGCTTGCCATTCTGTCAACGCATTATGCGCGATGCTAGCAACATTTTCTCTAGGCAATGTTTTCTCACGAATATGTGCTACAGGATTCTGTTTAAAAAATAGTGCATTATTTTTTCTTAACGACTCTAGATATTTAATTCCTAATTTTACCCGCTCTGATGAATCTTCAGATGAGTCGAGTGTCATTTCTCGCAAGAAATGCCATAAAGGATCCATCTGAATCTTTCCGGGTTTCGCGGCATAT
This sequence comes from uncultured Enterobacteriaceae bacterium, assembly GCA_964502505.1. GTDB lineage: Bacteria > Pseudomonadota > Gammaproteobacteria > Eutrophobiales > Eutrophobiaceae > CAZCXC01. Next base: position 2,016 of record CAZCXC010000184.1, on the reverse strand, counting down.
TCAACATAAAATTTTCCATTTTTAGCAAGGGTGTTACCTACGAAATCATTTATAATTTCCTGTATTTGAGTATTAACCCAGGAAAATGTACCGTTGCAACAAATAAAATCTTGTCGTGTTAAATCCAGATTGTTTAGGTTGGTGAAATCTTCTTTATAGTATGTAACGTTTTTAATCTCTGCTGATTCAGCCAATTTGATTGCATGTTCAACATGTTCCTGATTGAAATCAACACCGGTAAATTTAGCATGTGGATACATGCTCGCTAATAAATTAAGAGTTACACCATTACCGCAACCCAAATCACAATAAGAAAATTTATCTGAAAGAGTCCCTTTTTCATATCCGCTTAAAACACAGATGTAATGTATTTTCAACGGGTTTTGATTAGCATTATAACCAGATGGGAACGTTACATCTCTGATGTAACTATCTGACACTGTTGTGGTATTCTGGTTATCCATTAAAATTTATCATCATTGTATTTCAGTGTAATTATATGCTACCTATCATATCGTAATTATAATATGAGTATAGAAATTGAAAGAAAATTTTTAATCATTAACGATAACTGGAAACAGCTGCCTTCCCAAAAGGCTGATTATACCCAAGGGTATTTTACCACCAATAAAAAATGTTCTATTAGGGTGAGGGTTACTGGTGATACTGCAAGTATCAATATAAAGAGTGCAACACTGGGTATTTATCGTTCTGAATTTGATTACCCAATTCCAGTTAATGATGCCAGAGAATTGTTAGGCGCCCTTTGTATTCATCCCTTAATTGAAAAAACACGTTATAAAATACTATACGATAATCATACTTGGGAGGTAGATGTCTTTTCAGGAGAGAATGAAGGACTGATTGTGGCTGAAATTGAACTTAAATCTATTGATGAAGAATTTACCAAACCAGACTGGATTGGTGAAGAAGTGTCAGATGATCCTCGTTATTATAATGTTTGCTTAGTTGATAAACCTTATAAAAGCTGGTCAAGTTAATCAATCATTCTGTCTGTTCGACTTCTGATGCAGGCCTGATGAAAAACCAGGTAATGTAACCAATTGGCCAGATTATTAATGCCACATAATAGCCTTTAATTAACGCCAATGTTCCCGCAATAACAAATAAAATCGGGAAGATCATACCTTTTATTCCGGCCGCTCTGGTTGCCGCATCACCAAATATCCATAAGATACTGCACACATAGCATGAACAAAAAATTATAAAAATAAAAACATCAGTTGCGCTTGATAAAGTTAAAGACACACTATTCTCCGAAAATAATTATAAACCATTATGATTTCATATGGTGTTTTGCATTAACAGGATGCATAAAAGCATTTGCTAATAATGCTATAAAAAGTAACACTGCCATTAGATACATCGTTGTATTATACAAATTTGGCGTTGGGTCAATCGTGCCTGGAGGGGCAATTTCCATCAACTTTGCAATCGTTACTGTTTTTGCCTCAATTAGCGTTTCTAATTGATCAATGCCTGCACCAAACTGGACTTTAAACTGTGCAGGATCAATCTTTGCAATTAAATCATTAATCGCCTTGTTCACAGAAATTTCACGTAATGAAGTAATGGCAAGTGGACCAAACACGCCTGCACTACTCCAGGCAGTTAATAATCGCCCATGGATCCCACCTACAAATCGCGTACCAAAAACGTCTGCAAGATATGCAGGTATCGTTGCAAATCCACCACCATACATCGTAAAGATAAGCAACGTTGCCGCATAAAAATAGATCAACCAAATCATGGCCGGATGAACACTGACCTGTCGCGCGGTATAGGGTACTGAGCAATATAAAATAATTCCCAGCACGAAGAAAATGTAATAAGTCGTCTTACGACCAATATAATCTGAGGTACTGGCCCAAAAAAAGCGACCTATCATGTTAAGCAAGCTAATCATCAAGACGTAAGTTGCAGCGAAATTAAGATCGACAATATCTGGCAAAGTCCTGCCGAAGATATCTGTCATCATCGTCTTTGCTACCGCCA
>CAZCXC010000183.1:0-1541 GCA_964502505.1 uncultured Enterobacteriaceae bacterium | reverse complement strand
AGTCCTCTTTTTTTCGCTGCCACTAGTGAAACATCCTTAATTTCAGGCGGCTAAATTTTCGCGACGCAACATTTCACCTGCCAAGGCCAGGTAAGCTAAAGCACCACGAGAAGATTTATCATATTTGATAACAGGCAATCCATGACTCGGTGCCTCAGCCAAGCGAACATTACGTGGAATAATCGTGCGATATACTTTTTCGCCAAAGTGTTCTAACAACTGTGCTGAAACCTGCGTTGCCAGATTATTACGAGGGTCATACATTGTTCGTAGCAAGCCTTCCAGTTTCAACCCCGGGTTTAAGTATTTTTTGATCTTCTCAATACTACCAATCAAAGCCGACAACCCTTCAAGAGCATAATACTCACATTGCATGGGAATAATGACTGACGTCGCTGCAACCAGCGCATTGACCGTCAATATATTGAGCGACGGTGGACAATCAATAAAAATAAAATCGTAATTACCCTTAATAGGTTCAAGAACTGATCGCAAACGAACCTCCCTGGCAAGTTCCTCCAATAATGCGACTTCAGCACCTGTTAAATCCGAGTTGCTAGGGAGCAAATCATAATCACCTGCTTGCGTATGAACCAGCACTTCTGAAATTGTCTTCTCATCCATTATTACGTCGAAACTGGAAAGTTCTAATGTTAATTTATCTACACCACTTCCCATCGTGGCATTACCTTGCGGATCAAAATCAACCAACATAACACGCCTTTTTGCTGCTGCTAATGACGCGGCCAGGTTGACGCTTGTTGTTGTCTTGCCGACACCGCCCTTTTGGTTGGCTATTGCTATGATTTTTGTTGGACCCGACATTAAAGCTTAATCTGTTAGTGGGTGATCAATCATGGTTTCATTATCGCATAGTCACTTGCAGGATGGTAAAGCTGTTATTTCAATAAGCATCCGTTCACCCTCTACTCCCGGCACGTCAAGTTTATGTTTATAAATGTCTACATCCAGCTTTTCAAACTTGCTAAATTCCGACATAACGTCTGGTCCTTTCATTGCTAAAATACGTCCTTCAGCTTGCAATAAATGATCAGCCACTTTGTGCAGATCAATCAGTTTTCCCCAGGCCCGCGCAGTAACTGTCGAAAACCGGGTGTCTGGGGAAAAATCTTCAATGCGACAATTAACTGCCTCTACATTATTTAATTTGAGCTCAATAACAGCCTGATTAATAAATCGGATCTTTTTGCCATTACTATCTAGTAATGACCAATGCTGCTCTGGCATTGCTAATGCGAGAATCAGTCCCGGCAATCCAGCGCCGCTACCAATATCAAGACATTGCACACCCCTGACATAGGGTAATACAGCCAGACTATCCAATATATGGTAAGCCACCATTTTTTCAGCCTGATCTATGGCTGTTAAATTATAGGCTTTATTCCATTTCACCAGCAGTTCGATAAAAGCCCGATAAGCATCGATAGGATGCTCATCGGTAGAGAACCCCATCGCTACGATGCCGTTATAAATCTGTGTTGAAAGTGCGGTGGGTGAATATGAATCACTCAAGCGCTTTT
>CAZCXC010000182.1:0-1927 GCA_964502505.1 uncultured Enterobacteriaceae bacterium | reverse complement strand
CGGTTGGCAATAAAACAGAATTGCCTGATGTGCATGTCAGCAGAATAGCCCAGGATAGGATCTTTCAGGATGTAGGTTGTGTATTTGGACTCTGCTTCATAGGCTTCTTCCCACATCTCCTTGATGGCTTTTGGATCCAGTGTCAGGTTTTCTTCAAGAATGATTTGTTTGACGACACGGATACCGAACGAGGCATGCATAACTTCATCACGCATAATATATTGCAGTTGTTCTGATGTGCCTTTCATCAGGCCGCGACGCTGCAGGGCAAAGATGGGACTAAAGCCGTTATAAAACCAGCAACCTTCAAAAATTGCAGCGAAGAACATGTAGGAAATTACAAAGTTATGTAGTTCATCGGGATCACGTAAATCAATATCAGAACGTAGTACAGAATTCAGGCGACGGTTAGCGACTGAAATTTTTTGATGGATCTCGGGTACAACCCGATAGCGGTTATAGATCTCACCTTGATCCAGACCAATGGTTTCAATGCAGTGCTGATATGTCCAGGTATGCAATGCTTCTTCATAAACCTGTCGTGCCTGATAGATCTGTAATTCAGGTGCTGTCATTTTTTCCATTACGGCCAGGCCGATATTACGCATGGCTAAAATGTCAGACGTTGTCAGGTAAGACAGTACGTTCTCATAAACATGTTTTTCTTCAAGTGTCAGCTTATGTCGATAATCATTAACATCTTGTGCCATGTTGATATCGAGTGGCGTCCAATGGTTTTTATTAGCATTGAGAAAATAATTCCACGCCCAGGGGTATTTAAAGGGTGCAAGTTGATTAATATCTGCCTGGCCGTTAATAACACGCTTATCATCCGGGTTAACTGGATCCAGTTTGGTTGTTGCTATTCCCGGTTCATGTTCTCGTACTTTTAATACGTCTATATTCTCTAGTGCTTGAGCAGCCTGAATGGAATTCATACCTCCTGTTTCAGATTCAACTGTAGCTAAAGGGTCATTCCAATTTAGCATTCATATATCCTCATTTATTTCGTATCTCGTTGCTTGTAGTTAATCTCTTAGTCAATGTAGATGAATAAAATGACTGTTAGATTGTGATATCCGGCCATTTTTATTGTGTATTACCAATTCGGAATGTTGATGACGACTAATTGCACGTGCTGCATCTACTGCGGGTCTCTTTGTAGCAAAATGTTTTGATGAGCGCTGTGCCCCGCCTCTTTTTATATTCCAACCACCGTTTGATGATGGAACAACATGATGTGTTTTTCGATTCATAATTAGTTCCTCCTGTTGGTTTCTACTGGCATGCCTCACAATCAGGATCGAGAATGGAGCAAACCTTAGTGGTGTTGTCATCCGTTATTTGCTCTGTACTTCTGTTCGTGTTCTTTTCCATATGTGTTGCACCGAGTGAACGCAAATAATAAGTTGTCTTTAGACCACGTACCCAAGCTAGCTTGTACAGGTTATCCAGTTTCTTCCCGCTGGGTTCAGCCATGTATAAGTTGAGTGATTGGGCCTGATCGATCCATTTTTGTCGGCGTGATCCAGCTTCCACTAGCCAGCGTGGATCAATTTCAAAAGCTGTTGCATAAAGCTCTTTCAGGTTATCGGGTATACGATCAATAGGTTGTACACTGCCATCAAAATACTTCAGATCATTTACCATGACTTCATCCCAAATACCATGGTCTTTAAGATCACGAACAAGGTAGGGGTTAACGACAGTAAACTCACCTGAGAGATTTGATTTAACAAACAAGTTTTGATAAGTCGGTTCGATTGATTGATTGACACCACAGATATTTGAAATTGTTGCCGTCGGTGCAATTGCCATGCAGTTAGAGTTACGCATGCCAACTGTCTTTACGCATTCACGTAAACTATCCCAATTCAATGTTTGACTGAAATCGGCTTGTAAATAATCTTTACGATCCTCTGCAAGG
>CAZCXC010000181.1:0-15789 GCA_964502505.1 uncultured Enterobacteriaceae bacterium | reverse complement strand
ATTAAATCCTGCGATGCCGTACTTCAGGTCCAGTTTCCTGTCACCATTAAGAATAAAATTGAAGTTTTCACGGGTTGGCGGGCTACGCATAGTTCACATCGCTTACCGGCAAAAGGGGGAATACGATATGCGCAAATCGTAAACCAGGACGAAGTGGAAGCACTGGCAGCGCTTATGACCTATAAATGCGCCATTGTCGATGTCCCTTTTGGTGGATCAAAAGGTGGATTATTAATTAACCCACGGGATTACAGCCGGGAAGAAATGCAACTAATTACCCGGCGCTTCACACGCGAATTGGTGCGCAAAGGATTTCTAAGTCCGGCGACTAATGTCCCGGCACCGGATGTAGGTACCGGTGAAAGGGAAATGGCCTGGATTATGGATACCTACAAACAACTTCGTCCTGAAGACATCGATTACCAGGGCTGTGTTACCGGTAAACCAGTACAACATGGCGGTATTCAGGGTCGCACAGAGGCAACGGGTCGGGGTGTTGTTTATGCCTTGCGTGAGTTTTTCCGGCATCCTGCTGATCTGAAGGCAGCTAACATCAAAGGTGGGCTGGGTGATATGCGTATCGTCATTCAGGGGCTGGGTAATGTGGGTTATCATGCGGCAAAATTATTGTACGAAGAAGATAATGCAAAAATTATTGCTATCATTGAACGAGATGGTGCCCTAATTAATGACGACGGATTAAACATAGAACATGTCCGACAATACATGGACGAAAACGATGGGAATGTTCATGGTTTTCCTGATGCCACCTACTCTGAAGAGGGTCTGAAAGCACTTGAGTTAAATTGTGATATTTTGATTCCCGCTGCACTTGAGTCTCAGATCACGGCGAGCAACTCCGAAAATATTAAAGCCAAGCTTGTCTGTGAAGCGGCGAATGGACCTGTAACTTTTGAAGCAGATAAAATACTCAATAAACGTGGTGTCATGATTTTACCTGATGCTTATGTCAATGCAGGTGGTGTTACCGTGTCTTATTTTGAATGGATACGTAATCTTTCTCACATCCGCTTTGGTCGTATGGAACGACGTTATGACGAAATGCGTGGTCGGCATGTCATCAGCGCAATTGAATCTATGACTGGCAACGATGTCCCGGATAGGCTTGAGGCGAAGATTGTACGTGGTGCAGACGAACTGGATCTGGTACGTTCAGGCCTTGATGACACCATGCGACTTGCCTACCAACAGATCAGCGAGGCCAAAGAATCCAATAAGAAGATAAAGGACTTTCGCACAGCTGCCTACGTGGTTGCAGTCACCAAGATCTCACGTTCTTACCTCGATATTGGCGTGTATTAGTTTAAATTCTATACATCTGTTTTGTGTGGTGTGAATTGACGTACTGCGTTAGTTTCACTTGAATCCTTTTTTTCTGCCCTCATTTATAAATAAGTCTTGTATATTCAGAGGAAAATTTAATGCGTCTTGATAAATTAACATCTAAATTCCAGTTGGCATTAGCAGATGCCCAGAGTATAGCTGTCGGTCGCGATCATCAATTCATTGAACCTATTCATGTCATGGCTGCTTTACTGGATCAGGAAGGGGGAAGTATTCGCCATTTATTATCTTCTGCCGATATAAATATCAATCAATTACGATCTCAGCTTGGCAAGTCGCTTGATCAGCTAGCGCAAATTCAAGGAAACGCTGGTGAGATGCATATATCGAAGGACCTGGAAAAACTTCTGAACCTGACCGACAAATATGCGCAGGCACGAAATGACCAATATATTTCCAGTGAGTTATTCGCATTAGCTGCTTTGGAAAATAAGGGTGTACTAGGTAAATTGATGCATCAATGCGGTGCGGATAAAACAAAAATTGAAAAAGCCATTGAAGAAATTCGTGGTGGCCAATCTGTCAATAATCCAAATGCAGAAGAGAATCGTCAAGCTTTAGAAAAATATACGATTGATCTCACTGCACGGGCTGAACAGGGCAAACTTGATCCGGTAATCGGACGTGACGATGAAATAAGGAGAACGATTCAGGTATTACAACGACGAACGAAGAATAACCCGATACTGATTGGCGAACCCGGTGTTGGTAAAACAGCCATCGTAGAAGGACTTGCACAACGCATTATCAATGGCGAAGTCCCTGATGCATTAAAAAGCAAACGTCTGTTGTCTCTGGACATGGGTGCATTAATTGCAGGTGCAAAATTCCGTGGAGATTTTGAAGAACGCCTCAAAGCTGTTCTTAATGATCTTGCTAAACAAGAAGGTCAAATCATACTTTTCATTGATGAAGTACATACTATGGTCGGTGCAGGGAAAGCTGAAGGTTCAATGGATGCCGGGAACATGTTAAAGCCAGCATTGGCCCGAGGTGAATTACATTGTATTGGTGCCACAACGCTGGATGAATACCGGGAGAATATTGAAAAAGATGGAGCCCTTGAAAGACGTTTTCAAAAGGTCATGGTAGATGAACCAAGTATTGAAGATACTATTGCTATACTCCGTGGGCTTAAGGAACGCTATGAAGTACATCATAATGTGCAGATAACTGATCCGGCTATTGTTGCAGCAACAGTGCTTTCCCACCGGTATATCACTGATCGGCAACTGCCTGATAAGGCCATTGACTTAATTGACGAATCAGCCAGTCGTATCAGCATAGAGATCGATTCAAAACCGGAGTCTATGGATCGTCTTGAACGACGCTTGATTCAAATGAAAATAGAACGTGAAGCCTTGAAAAAAGAAACAGATGAGGCCTCCAAAAAACGACTGGATAATTTGGAACAGGAAATCAACAAAATTGAGCGTGAGTTTTCCGATCTGGAAGAAATATGGGTTGCTGAAAAAGCTGCTCTACAAGGTTCACATCACGTAAAAGAGAATTTAGAACGTGCTCGACTCGAACTTGAAACCGCTAAACGCGCGAGTGATCTAAATCGAATGTCTGAATTGCAATACGGCATTATTCCCGAACTTGAAAAACAATTGCAAAAGGCTGATCAAACTGTAATAGAAAATATGCAACTGCTTCGTAACAAGGTCACTGAAAATGAGATCGCTGAGGTAGTTTCACAGTGGACGGGCATACCCGTATCCAAAATGCTGGAAGGTGAACGGGATAAGCTACTGCATATGGAAGATGCATTGCATAAACGTGTTATAGGACAGGATGAAGCCATCACAACTGTTGCTAATGCTATCCGTCGCGCACGAGCCGGATTATCAGATCCGGATCGTCCAAATGGCACTTTCATGTTTTTGGGGCCAACAGGTGTGGGTAAAACAGAATTATGCAAAGCACTGGCCGAATTTCTATTTGATACGGAAGAAGCACTAATTCGTGTTGATATGTCGGAATATATGGAAAAACATGCGGTCGCACGCCTGATTGGTGCCCCACCTGGGTATGTTGGCTATGAGGAAGGAGGTTACCTGACAGAAGCGATTCGACGTAAGCCCTATAGCTTGTTATTGCTGGATGAAATAGAAAAAGCACATCCGGATGTATTTAATATCCTGCTTCAGGTACTTGATGATGGTCGATTAACAGATGGACATGGCCGCACAGTTGATTTCAGAAACACAGTGATTGTTATGACATCGAATCTCGGTTCAGAACAAATACAAAAGATGACCGCTAATATAAATTATGAAGAAATGAAGAATACTGTGTTGGAAGTTGTCTCAACCCATTTTCGCCCTGAATTTATTAATCGTATTGATGATCTCGTTGTTTTTCATAGCTTGCAACGAGATCAAATTAAGGATATTGCGAAAATTCAGATTAAACATGTATATGAACGACTACGTGAGCAGGATATTGAACTTGAAATTTCAGATGCAGCCATGGAGTTGATCGGAAGTGCAGGTTTTGACCCGGTCTATGGAGCAAGACCCCTGAAGCGAGCCATTCAAACACAACTGGAAACACCATTGGCGAACAAAATATTAGCAGGCAAATTTAAGCCGGGCAGCCAAGTCTTAGTAGATGTAGAAAACAACTCCCTGGTTTTCAAGTACTAATTCTAAAATAAGGCCGATATTTAATATTGCACTGCAGCATAATTCCAAGGATAAAATAATATTAATGGACTTATTGTTTAAAGATATGGCATTAACCAAATCAAAATAGTTGGTTATTTCCTCCATATAATCTAATATTTAGGCGTCAATCCTTGGATTCATATGAATAATAATTAAATGGCGGTATCTACAGCAAAAATTAATCTTACCGGTTTGGCCAGAAAGCTGGTTATGGACGGTCTGCTAGAAGAAGCAGCAGCCCTACAAGCCCATCAAGACGCACTAAAGAAGAAAATTCCTTTCGTCTCGTTTCTGGTCGAAAACGACATGGTGGCTGCCAACAAAATTGCATTGGCAGCAAGTCAGGAATTTGGTGTTTCGCTGATCGATATTAATGCAGTTGATATAGATGCAGATGTAACCAAACTGGTTAAAGAAGATCTGATAAAGAAAAATCATGCTTTGCCGCTATTCAAGCGTGGTAAACGTTTGTATGTTGCGCTTTCCGATCCCCTGAATTTAAATGCACTGGATGAAATCAAGTTTGCAGTCGGAATGAATACCGAAGCAATACTGGTTGAAGAAGATAAGCTGACAAAGGCAATTGAAACTGCGCTTGATGATGCAGATACTGGTATGGATATGGATGATGAAGATTTTGATGATCTGGATGGTCTGGAAACGGTTGATGAAGGTGCACAACAGGAAGATGATGATGGCGATATCGACGATGCTCCAGTTGTCAGGTTTGTTAATAAATGTCTGCTTGATGCGATTAAAAAAGGTGCTTCTGACTTACATTTTGAACCCTATGAAAAAGTGTATCGTGTGCGTTTCCGCGTTGATGGCGTATTAGAGGAAATTACCAAACCTCCATTAGCGCTTTCTAATAAGATTGCAGCACGTATTAAAGTGATGTCGCGCCTGGATGTGTCTGAACGCCGGGTGCCACAAGATGGTCGAATCAAACTAAAACTGTCTAAAAACAAGTCGATTGATTTTCGTGTCAGTACCTGCCCGACACTTTTCGGGGAAAAGACCGTCATGCGTATTCTGGATTCAGATTCCTCCGCACTTCAGATTGACCAACTGGGCTATGAGGACCATCAGAAAGAACAGTTTCTTAAAAACCTGCATAAGCCCTACGGCATGTTCCTGGTTACCGGCCCCACAGGTAGTGGTAAAACAGTTTCACTTTATACCGGTATTAATATTCTAAACCAAATCGATGTCAATATATCAACTGCTGAAGATCCAGTTGAAATCAATCTAGCCGGCGTCAATCAAGTACAGGTTGATGAACGAACCGGCATGACATTTCCAAAAGCGTTGAAGGCCTTTTTACGTCAAGATCCGGATATTATCTTAGTGGGTGAAATACGTGATCTGGAAACCGGATCTATTGCGGTAAAGGCTGCCCAGACTGGTCACATGGTAATGTCAACACTACATACCAATGATGGCCCACAAACTCTGACACGATTACAGGATATGGGTATTCAGGCCTTTGCAGTGGCTACTTCAATTAATATAATTACAGGTCAAAGGTTGTGCCGTCGTCTGCATCCTGAGTATAAAGTAACTCTCGATATGCCCAAAGATGCACTACAGAAAGAAAACTTTCCGGAAGAATGGATTGAGCAAGGCATAACTCTATACAACCCGGGTGACGGTGGTACTGATTGTCCAAGTGGCTATAAAGGCCGTGCTGGTATCTACCAGGTAATGCCGATATCAGACACAATGAAACGATTGATCATTGAAGGTGCCAATGCCGTGCAACTGTCAGATCAATCAGCCGAAGAAGGGATCTGGGATATTCGTATGTCAGGTCTTAAAAAGGTAAGGGATGGCATTACCAGCCTTGCCGAAGTGAATCGTGTAACCATAGAGTAATCAATTATGGCCCAAGTAAAAGCAGCAAACATGTTCGTATGGGAAGGTACGGATAAAACAGGTAAAAAAGTAAAAGGGGAAATGAGCGGGAAAAGTGATGCCCTGGTTAAGGCCACACTCCGCCGACAAGGTATTAATCCTCAAAAAGTAAAAAAGAAATCCAAGTCATTATTTGGTGGTGGTGGCGGTAAGACGATTACCCCGAAAGATATTACGATATTCAGCCGCCAACTCGCGACCATGATGTCGTCAGGTGTACCATTGGTTCAGGCATTTGAAATAGTCGGACGCGGTCATGAAAATTTCAAGATGCAGGAACTTATTTTGGGGATCAAAGCCGATGTCGAGGCGGGTGGTACCTTGGTAGACGCATTGCGTAAACGTCATCTCCAATTCAATGATCTTTACTGTAACCTTGTGGAAGCCGGCGAACATGCGGGTATTCTGGAAGGCATCTTACACAAAGTAGCGAGCTACATGGAGAAAACCGAAGCACTTAAATCAAAAATTAAAGCAGCCTTATTCTATCCCGCCGCCGTTATCGTGGTTGCGTTCATTATCGTGACTATCCTGATGATCTTTGTTATCCCACAGTTTTCCGAATTGTTTGGAAGCTTTGGTGCAGACTTACCAGGATTGACCCAGATGTTGATCGATATGTCCAATTGGTTTGTGGCATATTGGTACCTCTTGTTTGCGGGTTTAGCTGGTACATTCTTTGGCTTTATCGAAGTAAAAAAGCGGTCTGTTGCATTTGGTCATTTTTTAGATCGTATGTCACTTAAAGTTCCAGTCATTGGGGTTATTCTGGAAAAAGCAGCCATTGCCCGTTTTGCGCGAACACTGGAAACCATGTTTGCCGCCGGCACACCTTTAGTTGAGGCCATGAATTCCGTGGCCGGTGCTTGTGGTAATATTGTGTTTTACAATGCTTGCATAGCAATACGTGATGAAATTTCTACTGGCTCACAGTTGCAGGCGGCCATGCGTGATACAAAGCTATTCCCTAATATGGTGATCCAGATGGTGGCTATTGGTGAAGAATCCGGCGCCATTGATGCTATGCTCGGAAAAGTTGCTGATTGGTATGAACAAGAAGTAGATGACGCCGTTGAGGCCCTGACCAGCTTGCTTGAACCAGCAATCATGGCATTCCTGGGTGTGGTCATTGGTGGTATTGTTATTGGAATGTATCTGCCAATATTCAAGATGGGTGCTGTTGTTTAATCGCCTTGTGATTTGTTTTATTTTTTTGAATTACCATTAGCGGCACCCGTCCTTCCAACAGTTCTGGCTAAACCTAATTGGTTTGGTCATGAAATAATTCAAAACGTGCTTTTTACTACACGCTAATAGAATGACAATCCATTTATTTTTACAAACTCATCCTGTTGCTCTTATTGCCACATTATTTTTGTTGGGTTTGATAATTGGCAGTTTTTTAAACGTTGTCATATATAGATTGCCAATAATGATGGAGCATGATTGGCGCGTACAGTGTTGTGAATTATTAAATATACCAAACAAAGTAGATAACCAATTACTTGGCTTGATCAAACCGCGATCTCACTGTCCACATTGCAAACACCTTATTCGTGCATGGGAAAACATTCCTGTATTTAGTTATCTAGTATTAAAAGGGAAATGTAGCGCATGTAATAAACCAATTTCGCCCAGATACCCATTTATTGAATTACTTACAGGCATTCTAACGGCTATTATTGCCTGGCGCTTCGGCTATGGCATGCAAACTCTTTTTGCTATTTTTCTGACTTGGGCCCTTATTTGTCTAAGTATGATTGATATTGACCGTCAACTGTTACCTGACGACATAACACTACCTTTCCTTTGGTTGGGCTTAGCATGTAATTTATTTTTTGGATTATTTACGAATATTTACTCTAGCCTGCTAGGAGCGATGTTAGGTTATGGCACTTTATGGTTTGTGTTTAAATTCTTTAAATTAATTACTGGAAAAGAAGGTATGGGATATGGTGATTTCAAGCTCTTGGCTCTATTTGGTGCCTGGCTCGGTTGGGAGATGTTACCCTTTATTGTATTAGCATCATCAGTGGCAGGGGCAATTGTTGGTGTAAGTCTTATTGTATTTCATTCACGAGATAAAAACTTGCCAATACCTTTTGGACCCTATATTGCTGTTGCTGGCTGGATAGCCCTAGTCTGGGGAGATGTAATTATGCACAGTTATTTGCGATGGGCAATACCTGTTTGAACAGTATTCTAAAAGTTGGTCTTACTGGGGGTATCGCTAGTGGTAAGAGTACAGTTTGTAAGCTTTTCAATAAACTTGGAGTGCCCGTGATTGATGCTGATCAAATTACTCACAAACTAGTGCAACCAAACCAACCTGCCCTAGAAAATATTATAGAAAAATTAGGCAATAAATACCTAGATAAGGATGGACAACTAGATCGTAAGTTGTTACGCAATGATATATTTAATGATAATGCAATAAAACAGCAGCTCGAGATAATATTACACCCCCTGGTCTACGAAGAAATTGAAAATAATATTGCTCAATTAAATTCACCCTATTGCATTATTTGCATCCCTCTTTTAATAGAAACCAATGCATTAGATAAAATAGATAGAGTTCTTATAATTGATCTTCCAAAAGAATTACAACTTGACAGGGCCAGTAAACGTGACAAAGTTGAAAAATCAGAAATTAATAAAATAATACATGCCCAAGTTGAACGTGGAGCACGACTTGAAGTTGCTGATGAAATTATAAAAAATGATGAAGATATGGATAAACTTAAGGCGCAGGTTGTAAACCTGCACAAGTTTTATACAAACTTAGCAAAAGATAATAGTGTTAATTCCGCATAATAATATTAGTACACATAAAAAGTGAAAAAAAACATAGTATATGAGCAACCACTAAATGAGCGAGTACGCACATTCCTGCGTCTTGAACATCTATTTGATATTGTTAACTATCATATTTCCCTGTTTGATGAGTGGGACAATCGTATTGTAATTCGTAGTTTACTAAATATATTAGATTTATTGTCTCGCTCCGATATCAAATCAGAATTAATCAAAGAATTAGAACGTCATTCAAATACTCTAATTGCATTAAAAACCAACCCAAATGTTGACCATGATCGACTAAACTTAATTCTTGATAACATTAATAATAATATTGAAACTCTACGTGATCATACATGCCAACCCGGACAGGTTATTAGAAACGATGAATTGGTAACCTCAATAAGGCAGCGCAGTACCATACCGGGAGGTTCTTGTAATTTTGATTTGCCAAATTATCACTTCTGGTTAAATAAAGATGCTTCGAAAAGAATTGATGATCTAAAATATTGGCGAGATGATTTACTTATAATTCAAAATTCTCTCCACCTTACGCTGCATATGTTGCGAAATAGTTCTACACCTGTTTTTGAGCGGGCATCATCTGGTTTCTATCAAAAACCCATAGATTCTAATGTTTCTTGCCAGTTAGTTAGAGTTATACTTCCTGTAAATTCTGGCTATTTTCCGGAGATTAGTGGTGGTAAGCACCGCTTTACCATTCGTTTTATGGAACAAAACTCAACAACTGAAAGACCTGTGCAAACCCAAGATTTGGTTGAGTTTGAACTTCATTCCTGTATTTTATGAGAAAACAGAAGTCCAAATGCCCAAGTTGTGGAAAGTTAATGGGTTGTTCTATTAATAATAAATGGCGGCCTTTTTGCTGTGAACGCTGTCAACTAGTTGACCTTGGTGAATGGCTCAATGGTAATAGACGAATAATATCAAAAGATGATATTGATAATGACAACACGGGAGATGATACCTTAATACATTAAATCTACTTAGTTTTTCATACATTCTGTTACAGCTTCTTCTGGGTTGAGAGCTGACCAAATATAATTTTGAATGGCAATACCTTGAGCACCATGATTCCATGCAGTAATAATATGCTGAGGCTGCATGCCGCCTAATGCAAATATGGGAACAGTAATATTTTCTGCTAACTTTGAAAATTTATCCCACCCTAACGGTTCAGTTTCAGGATGGCTTTTAGTCTGTTCTACAGGTGACAGGACAACGAAATCAACATCAATCTTACAAGCATGCTTAAGTTCATGTAAATTATGGCAAGAAGCAGCAACGTAGTAATTATTATTTAGTGACCTCTCATTTAACTGCATCAACCTGGAACTGGATAAATGAACACCATGAACCTTATGTAATGATGCTTGTTCCGGTGCTGAATTTAATAATAATTTTGATTCATAATAATTACATAGATCAAGAACCTGATTAATTAATTCCGGATGGGTTTCAATGATTTCTTCACCACATCGTAATTGTAATAATCGAACTCCTGCTTTCAGGCAATTTTCTATCCTTTCCAAATAGTCCTTTGTACTTCCCTTAACTTTTGGACAGACAAGATACAACGATGGTAAACGTATAGCATTTAATATCACTTTATTTGCAGAAGGCATTTGTATTTCTGCTAATTCCGTGGTTTGTACCCATTTAAATTCCTGACCTTCACGTCCATAGGCTTTTCCCTCCCAGTCACTAACGATCCATACATTTATTAAGAGAGATTGATCTGGATAATTGTAGTTGAATTTAATAAGAGGGCGTGCCTTTTGTACTACTATACCAACTTCTTCATTTAATTCGCGAATTAAGGCGGTAAAAGGATCTTCACTATACTTTATATTGCCACCAGGAAATTCCCATAAATCACCTTGATGTACATCTGCTGCTCGCTTCGTTAAAAGTATCTTTTCATTGCGATCTATAACGACACCCACTGCAACACATATTCTACTTGAGATCATGGATAACGAAGTTTCAGTTAATGGTTTAATAATCGAGTTAATTTAATGTGTAATTTAACCACGGAGCACATAGAGAACACGGAGTAAATAAAATTAAATATCCAGAAAAAGATTAATTTAAAAATCTCCCCGTACTCCGTAGTTTATAAATATTTTAATGAATATATATGAAGGCCTAACTAAGTTCTGTATTCTGCATTAATACGCACATATTCATGGGAGAGGTCACAAGTCCATATCTTTATCTCTGCATCGCCGCGATTGAGAACTACTCTTATCAATATTTCTTCCTGTTCCATAATTTTTTGACCTTGCAACTCATCATAATCCTCTGCTCTATTACCATTCTTCACAACACAAATATTATCAAGGTAGATTGAAATTTTATTTATATCCAGATTTTCGACCCCAGCATACCCAATAGCAGCTAGAATCCTGCCCCAATTAGCATCTGACGCAAATAAAGCCGTTTTGACTAGTGGTGAATGAGCAATAGTATAAGCCACAATCATACATTCTTCTTCAGATACACCATGGTGTACTTCAACAGTTACAAATTTTGTGGCACCTTCACCATCGCGTACGATTTCTTTTGCAAGATATATACAAATATCTGTTAATTCATTTTTCAGTAATTGAATATTACCATTATCGGAAGTAATTTCAGGCGCTGTACTTTTCCCTGTCGCCATAAACACACAAGCATCATTGGTTGATGTGTCACCATCTACACTAATTCGATTGAATGAGTGATTAATTGCATGTTTTAACATGTCATCCAGCAAATATTTTTTAATATTTGCATCTGTTGCCACATAAGCCAACATAGTAGCCATATTTGGTTTTATCATCCCTGAACCTTTTGTAATACCAGTTATTGTAATATCATGCCCATCAAGTTTAATTACTTTTGAAATACCTTTTGGTCTTGTATCCGTTGTTATAATCGAATTTGCAAGATCTATCCACGCATCTTCAGATAATTTCCCCAATAAATCTGGAATAGTTTTTGATATTTTATCGACGGGTAGTGGCTCACCGATAACACCTGTTGAGAATGGTAATATCTCTTCAATAGCACAGTGTGTTAACTCAGATATACGTTCGCAAATACTCAATGTATCTTCTTCGCCCTGGCGACCCATTCCGGCATTGGCATTACCAGCATTTATCACACAGTAGCGTGGTGAAGATGATTCTAAATTGGTTCTTGCTATTTTAACTGGTGCCGCACAAAATACGTTGCGTGTAAAAACAACAGAACAATTTGTACCCTCCTGTAATTCTATTACAGCAAGATCAAGTCTTGTATTTTTGTATAATCCTGCTGAACATGCAGCAACCCTGATACCCTTGACTGGTATAAGTGTATTTAACTCATGCGTGCCAACGGCCATTAATTTATCTTACGTGATATCTTAATGATATGAGTTTCTATGTTAATTTCCCGTGGCATTGTTTATACTTTTTTCCAGAACCACACGGGCAAGCCTCATTTCGTCCAATTTTGCGTTCCGTCCTAACAAATGGCACTTTAATTGATTCTCCCTCTTTAGTTGAATCACCACTCAAGGCATTTGGTGCTGCAGGATGATTATAATTAATATTCTTTGCCTTTGGGTGTTGATGTTCAGCGGTCGCAATATCCTTTTCGGCCCGCACCTGTACTTTTGATATAAAAGTAATTACATTATATTTAATATCTTCCAACATCTGTACAAACATTTCAAAAGCTTCTCGCTTATATTCCTGTTTAGGATTTTTTGCAGCATAACTACGTAAATTTATTCCCTGGCGTAAATGATCCATGTCAATAAGATGCTCTTTCCAATGTCTATCAAGCATATCAAGCATTATCTGCTTCTCAACCCGCCGCATTATATCCGCAGAGATCAATTTTTCCTTTTCTTGATAAGATTCATCAACTTCCTGTAATATTTTCTCTCTTATCGCTTCTTCATGTATAGAGGTATCATCATTAAGCCAGCCAGCGATATCAAGATTTAATCCCAACTCTCGATCTATGGTTTCTGTTAACTCCTGAATTTTCCACATCTCATCCATACTGCCTGGCGGAATAAAAGTGTTGATAATATTATTCACAACATCTTGTTGCATCATTTTGATAGCTTCATTTACGTTTTCACCATCAAGTAAATGATTACGTTGTCCATATATAACTTTACGTTGATCGTTAGCGACGTCATCAAATTCTAAAAGGTGTTTACGAATATCAAAATTATGTCCTTCTACCTTACGCTGTGCATTTTCAATAGCGCGTGATACTAAAGCTGATTCAATTGCTTCACTTTCTTCCATTCCCAATTTCTCCATAATCGAAGTAACCTTATCAGATGCAAAAATTCTCATAAGATTATCTTCCAATGAAATATAAAACCGACTGGAACCAGGATCACCTTGACGACCTGACCTGCCACGTAATTGATTATCAATACGTCTTGATTCATGCCGTTCAGTACCAATAATATGTAATCCTCCACTAGCAATAACTTGATCATGTCTTTTCTGCCATTCCTTTTTTATTTTTGATAGTGCAGCTTTATCAATTGCTCCATGTGCTTTTATTTCTGCATCCAGATTACCCCCAAGCACAATATCTGTACCTCGACCTGCCATATTTGTCGCAATTGTTACAGCGCCATGTCTACCTGCTTGTGCAATTATCTCAGCCTCCTTTTCATGAAATTTTGCATTCAATACTTGATGCTTAATATTCTCTTTATCCAGTGATTTTGAAATATATTCTGAAACTTCAATAGATGCTGTACCTACTAAAGTAGGTTGACCACGATTCTGGCAATCTTTTATATCACTAAATATTTCATCAAATTTATCCTTGCTTTTTAAATAGACGAGATCACTTAAATCTGCACGAATCATGTCCCTATCTGTCGGAATTACAATGACTTCAAGCCCATAAATCTCCTGAAATTCATATGCCTCCGTATCTGCAGTACCAGTCATCCCGGCCAATTTATTATAGATTCGAAAATAATTCTGATAGGTTATAGTTGCTAATGTCTGATTTTCATTTTGGATGGGGACACCTTCCTTTGCCTCAATTGCCTGGTGCAGCCCTTCAGACCAGCGCCTACCTGGCATGGTACGGCCAGTGAATTCATCAACAATAACGACTTGATTATCTTTAATAATATAATCGACATCCCGGTGAAATAATGAATGTGCTCTTAATGCTGCATTTAGATGATGTAAAACACTGATATTGGCTGGTTCATAAAGATCTTGCTGTTTGTCTATTATTTCTTTATTGCGCAACAACTCTTCAATAGAGATATTTCCTTCTTCTGTTAGGTAGGTTTGTTTTGATTTTTCATCAACACTGTAATCTCCTGGCCCATCTTCCACTTCTTGTCGCTTTAATTCTGGTATTAAATTATTAATACTTATATATAAATCTGATCTATCATCAACAGATCCTGAAATAATTAAAGGGGTCCGTGCCTCATCTATTAAAATGGAGTCTACTTCATCAACAATAGCGTAATTTAATTCGGGCTGAACCCTTTCTTCATTACTGAAAGCTAGATTATTTCTTAAATAATCAAAGCCAAATTCATTATTTGTGCCATATGTAATATCTGCAACATATGCATCACGTCGTTGTTCGGTTGATAACCCAGATATTATTACACCAGTACGCATACCTAAAAATGAATATATATTTCCCATCCATTCTGCATCACGCTGAGCAAGATAATCATTAACTGTTACAATATGAACACCTTTACCTGTTAATGCATTTAGATAAGCAGGCAAAGTTGCTACCAAAGTCTTTCCTTCACCTGTACGCATTTCAGCGATATTACCTTCATTTAATACCATTCCGCCGATTAGCTGAACATCAAAATGACGCATATTCAATGTCCGTTTACCTGCTTCACGTACAATTGCAAATGCTTCTGGTAGTAATTCCTCTAAAGATTCACCTTCACAAACACGCTCACGTAACTCTATAGTTTTTTTAGGAAATTCGTCATCTGGCAACGATGAATATCTTTCTTCTAGCACGTTCACTTTCATTACAACTTTGTGCATACGTTTTAATACACGCTCGTTGCGACTACCAAAAATCTTTTTAATTAAACCAGTAACCATATTTACATTAATCTAAAAGGTTATATATCTGAAAATAAATAACGCAGGCCACACAGATGGTATGGGGTAAATAATAAAGTTATGAATAAAAACTAATTTAGTTTACTGAAAAGAACTTTTTTGGATTGACTTGCTTGCCGTTATGAACAACTTCGAAGTGTACATGTGGCCCCGTTGAACGACCTGTTGATCCTATTACGGCAACAGCCTGTCCTTTTTCCACCTTTTCGCCAACCGCAACAAGATTCTTCTTGTTATGTGAATAACGGGTCACGTATCCATTCCCATGGTTAATCTCAACCATTTTACCATACCCATATCGCCTACCTGACCAAGTAACAATACCTGCACCAACTGCTGAAACCTGTGATCCTGATTTGCTTGCAAAATCAACACCTTCGTGAAATTCGCGCTTTCCATTCAATGGATCAGCACGCCAACCGAATGCTGATGATACCCATCCGCCAGAAACTGGCCGACCACCAGGTAAAGTTTGATCTTGTAGGGCGCGATCAATCAACATAGATTCCATCGCCTTCAGTTTTTCACCTCGATCTTCTATTTCCAGACTTAATTGCTCAAGCTCAGAAATAAAATCCGAAACCTGCAATGAATTCTGTGGTTTAATCGGATTTGGGCCACCCATACCAGGGACTTGTCCTGCACTAAAATCAATATCTTCCAAAGATGCCATTGTAGCTAAACGGGAACCAAGCGCATCAAGTCGCATAATATGACCTTGTAATTTACTGAGTCGACTTGCTAATGCATCAAGATTAACTGATGCCTCAGTTTTCGCCTGACTAATCATGCTACGTTGATGATCAATCTCTTGATTATGCAGGATCTCTGCTGTTTCATATTGACTGGCAAGGACACTTGCAGAACGTACCATTGCATAATGCACACCT
>CAZCXC010000180.1:0-20425 GCA_964502505.1 uncultured Enterobacteriaceae bacterium | reverse complement strand
ACAAGGAGATCGATAACAAATAAACTCAATATCAGCAGAAACAATTTTTTATATTTAAGCTGGTTGGCATAAGCCAAAAACAATTCTATGAGTGCGGCAGGGTTCATATTTTTACATGATTATTGTTCATGCTTGACGCGATCTATGTGGCCAAGGTCTCTATCAGGTGATATTTGATCCCGGACAATTTGTTTTAGTTCTGTGATCTCCGGGAAGCGGCCTCGTTCTTTCCTCGACCAAAGAACGTCACCATCGACAACAATCTCAAATAGACCCCCTGTTTTTGGTACTAATACCAATTCCGAAATTTCCTGTTCGAAGGTTGAAAGTAGTTCCTGAGCCATCCATGTGGATCGGAGAAGCCAATGACACTGTGTACAATAGTGGATCTCAACCTTATGTTGCGTTTGCGTGGTCATAAAATTTAGACTAGTTCCGATATTGCATTTTCATTACTAACAATAACAATTTGGTTGAAGTATTCAACCGGAATTAGCAGTGCGAGTGTATTAACAAGACTCAGGGGTTTTTTGACTAGTTTAGGCATGCTAATACATGTAGATTGTGATTAAATTCACAGTTACCCAACACCCTTAGGACGATTCAGTGACTATAATGATTGTGGAAATACAATTTTAAAGACCCTATCAATGCGTAATATTTTCATTATATTTGTTTCAATACTATTAATGCCATTCCATGTCATCGCTGATTCCATATCTGAAAAAGTTGAGGATGCTGTAGAAGAGACAATAGAAGAAGTGGTGGATGAGGCTATTGATGATGTAAAAGATGAAATTAAAGATCAATTAGATATTGATTCAGATAAAGGGAAAAAGGGTAAATCCAAGCACAAGAAGAAAGGTAAAAAAGGAAATAAGGGTAAAAAAGGGAAAAAATATAGTCACGATGAAAATGGAGATTGGGATGAGCGGCACGAGCGCCAAGCAGAACGTGCCGAGGAACAGCATGAACGTGTTTTAGAAAATGTTGAAAACAGTCAAGCCTCCGATACTGCCAAAGAACATTCCCCTGTTCATAGAGAAGAAAAACGCTGGTGGGAATTCTGGAAATAACTCGGTAGCTTTTATTTCTGCATTTATCATTAGTGTCAGTCTGATTGATTCAATAACCGCAAGATTTCGGGTGGGTTATAGTTACTCGTCGTGGTATATAAAATGGTCGGTATCATTTTACTTTCATGCCCAATATCTCCATTTCAAAATGATAGTAGGTATTGAAATCCTTAGAACCTTGTTCACTGATAATGTCCGGGCAGTTGGACATGGCGTACACGCCCATAAAAATCGATAAGGGGCCACCACTGTAGAGAATATTTGATGCCTGAGCGAATTCTTTACCGCTCGTCATTTCATAGGCGGTCTTTTGGCTTAAATTGATGCCCAGTGGAAGGAGTTTTAAATCATCACGGATACCGTATTGGCTGGCTGGTTCTGTGATTTCCTCTTCTTTAATCTTGCCATCTTTGGACAAGCTGTATTTTATATAGCTGCCTTTTTTATACATGTGTGGTGCTTCAACAAACTCGAAGCCTTCATCACCAAGATATTGTTTTGCTTCGTAAGGATAAAGTCGCGTGCGATAAAAACTAATCGTGCGTATACGCTTTTGAATTGATGGGGTGCCATATTGTAAGCACAGTTTGTCAAATTCCATTTTGCCGGGTATATAGGAAATAATTAACAGGCTAAGTATTACAATAGTGGTTATAGCAATTGCAATCAGATCATTTGTCGTTTGTTCATATTTATCTTTATAGATTTGATGAATAAATTTTTTGGTGATAAGACGATAAGTTATCCAGATGATAGGAATAAGTAACAACGGCCCAAAGATGGCCAGTAGCATTCCTACTCCGATCAGTGCATCTCCCATTTATTTCATGCCAAGAATGATGAAAATTGAATCACGTATGTCAAAGTAAACAGATATAAATTATTTCATTCTTTTCATGCATTTTACAATTTCTGATGATTTATTTTTTTATTGTTTTGTGATTGAATTCAGCTGTTGTCATTTAATTTTCTGGTTAAATTCAAAAACTTAATTACGTTATATATTCTAGTTTAAGAGATAGGCAGAAATTCCCTGTTATATTGCGAGATGTCTTTTGCTGAGGCATTATTAATACTAAAGACTATACTTAATCACAGGAGGGGCTAATTTTAATGAGTGATAATTCCCGTCGTATACGTGATAGTCTAGCTAAAAGACCTACGATAATTGCAGATGCATCTATTTTCCAGGGTGATTTCAAAAGTTCAGCCCCGATTATTGTATTTGGAATGATAGAAGGTAATTGTGAGATAGATAACCTGTTAACTATTGAAAAGCAGGGTGTTTGGGTAGGCAATGTAAAAGCGGAGGGCATGATCGTAAACGGCAAGGTTAAGGGTAATATAGCTACAGACGGTAAACTGGAAGTTGGATCGTCAGGGCATATATTGGGAGATGTTGTTGCCGGGACCCTGGCGATTGCTTCTGGTGCTGTTATCGAAGGTGAAATGCATATGATGGATCATGACGAGCCGCATCATTTTGAAGAGAAACGTACCAATGCTTTATTGGAGAATATAGAGCAGCTTAAAAAAGCTGTTTAAGAGGGGCTGCTCAGACTTTTATTCAAGATTAAATAGCCCGCTACACCAGAGAAAAGCGAACCAATAACAATCCCTAAGCGCTCGTCAAACAGTAAATTGACACCGGATTCCTCAAATGCAAGCGAACCAATAAAGAGGCTCATCGTAAAACCAACACCGCATAATATTGCAGTACCATAAAGCGTTAACCAAGACATTCCCTCAGGTAGTTTAGTAAACCCCAGTTTTATTCCGATAACACAAAATAAAAAAATTCCTATTTGTTTACCAATAAACAGGCCACAGATAATGCCAAGCGAAACATCATGCAAGATATAGTCAATCCCCACATCGGTAAAATTGATACCTGCATTGACGAAAGCAAACACAGGTAACACGCCAAATGCTACTATAGTATGTAGATCATGTTCCAATTCCCGTAGTGGGGATTCATCAGGTTCCTTTTCATTTTTGAGCGGAATAAACATGGCAAGTAATACACCCGCGAGGGTGGCATGTACGCCCGATTTTAGTAATGCGACCCACATAACGAGACCAACAAGAAAATATGGACTTCGTTCCATTACTCCCTTTTTATTTAAACAGAACAAAATGATTAAACATACAGCCGCTAGAACAAGAGATGCCAAGGAAATCTTGCTGGTATAAAACAGTGCGATGATCAGAATGGCGCCAATGTCATCAAAGATCGCAAGCGAAGTAAGAAATATTTTAACCGATACCGGAACACGACTCCCTATCAGGGCAAGGATGCCCAAAGCAAACGCGATATCTGTAGCAGCAGGGATGGCCCATCCTTTAATGGCAACAGGATCATTATAGTTAAAAGCGATATAGAACAATGCCGGGATAATCATGCCACCCAAAGCGCCGATGGCTGGAAAAATAATATTATTCAGTTGGGATAATTCACCTTCAACCACTTCTCTCTTTAACTCCAACCCAATAAGAAGAAAGAACAAAGCCATCAAGCCATCATTTATCCAAAGCAACAATGGTTTGGCAATCTCGAATGAGCCGACCCTGACTTCAACCGGCAGCTCAATTAAAAAATTGTAATAATAAATAAAAGGTGTATTGGCGAGGATAATTGCGAAAGCAGCAGCAGCCATTAGCAGAATACCACCTGCTGATTCAAGCTTGAAGAAATCTAGGATCGAGACTTCTTTTTTTATCATTACTTGTTATTTGATTAAAGCTACATTAGCTCAAGTGATTTAAAGTCTGTTTTACTGTATTCTTTTCTCAATAAATCAATATTTTCTCATTATACAAACCTTTAAATATTATTCATTAAAATAGGTGAAGCCTGGATGGCAATAACCACGTTTGCAGGTATATTTATTTTAACTGTAATATTTACATAGCTATAATATATTACCGCCCTAAATGGCCGATACACTTAAAAACGATCGTTTAGTTCGCGCATTATTTCGCGAGCCAGTAGATGTTACCCCGGTATGGATGATGCGACAGGCTGGCCGTTATCTTCCTGAGTATCGTGCAACTCGTAAAAAGGCAGGTGATTTTTTAACCTTATGTAAAACGCCTGAGCTAGCCTGTGAAGTTACATTACAACCCATCGATCGATTTCCTTTAGATGCAGCAATTTTGTTTTCAGATATATTAACGATACCTGATGCTATGGGTCTGGGTTTATCAGTTGTTGAAAAGTTTGGTCCTAAGTTTAAAAAAATAGTAAGAAGTGAGTCTGATATTGATGCGTTGTGTATCCCAGATCCGGAGACTGAATTGCGCTATGTCATGGATGCAATACGCTTGATTCGCAAAGAACTAGATGGGCGTGTACCACTCATTGGTTTTTCTGGTAGTCCCTGGACTTTGTCAACCTATATGGTGGAAGGTGGATCAAGTAAAGATTTCCACACAGTAAAAGGACTAATGTATAAAAATCCAAATGCCACACATAAATTATTGGCTAAACTATCTGAAGCTGTAACACTCTACTTAAATGCTCAGATCGCAGCCGGCGCACAAGTGATCATGATATTTGATACTTGGGGTGGAATATTAACCGGCAAAGACTATCTTGAATTTTCCTTGCAATACATGCAGCGTATTATTGAACAGCTAAAAAGGGTTCATGCGGGCAATAGAATTCCTGTTATTTTATTTAGCAAAGGTGCAGGTCTTTGGTTGGAATCGATAGCTGCGAGTGGTTGTGACGCAATTGGGTTGGACTGGACACAAAACATTGGCACAGTACGTAATCAGATCGGAGATAAAGTGGCATTGCAAGGAAATATGGATCCAGCTGTGTTGTATGCAGGTCCAGATATTATTAGAAAGACAGTTGCCGAAATTTTAGAGAATTTTGGGCACAGGAATGGTCATGTCTTTAATCTGGGACATGGGATACAGCCAGAAGTTGACCCAGAACATGCGGGTATATTTATTGATGCGGTACATAAATTGAGCCGGCCATATCACGAGTAATTCTTTGAAAGAAAAAATCATCTTAGTCATAAAGGGGTTTTGTATGGGCGCAGCTGATGTCGTGCCCGGTGTGAGTGGCGGGACAATGGCGTTTATCCTGGGGATCTATTCGCAACTCATTGATGCAATTAAATCATTTGATCTACTCTGGCTTAAAAGTATTTTCAATCTGGATATTAAAAATATTTTTGTCAGACCACATTTTGCATTTCTTATTCCACTTGGCATAGGCATTTTTTGTGCGTTGATGTTCTTTACAAGGGTTGTTTCACTACCGACCTTAATCCATACACATCCAGATCCCGTTTATGCTTTGTTCTTTGGCCTCATCGCCGGATCTATCTGGGTATTGTTAATACATTTGAAAACATTTTGTATCAAAGACACTGTTGCACTGATTGGTGGAATATTTATCGGTGCCATTTTATTTAATATGGTGCCTGTACAAACTCCAGAGACAAGCTGGTTTATTTTTGTCTGTGGTGCCTTGGCCATTTGCGCGATGATTTTGCCGGGGATATCCGGTTCATTTATTTTGTTGATCCTTAAAAAATATGCCTACATTTTTAGTGCTATCGGTAATTTTCAGTTTGCAGTACTCATTCCTTTTGCACTGGGTGCTGCCACCGGCCTGATCCTGTTTAGCCGGTTTCTGTCTTATCTTTTAAAAGTCTTTCACCAGACAACGATACTGGTCATTACCGGAATGTTAATGGCTTCGCTTTGGGTGATCTGGCCCTTCCAGGAGCGCGATTACGAAATACTGCATGGTAAGCAATATTTAATACATTCGAATCCTACTCTGCCTGAAAGTATGTCGGCAGAGCTATTGTTGCCTGCGGGGCTTGCAATTCTTGGCTTATTCATGGTGTTGGGGATTAACAAACTTGCCAAAGATAAGGTATTAATAGGTGGCTAGGATGAAATCATGATATAGAATTGTTAGTGGACCGATAATAAAAACTACATAAAATGCCATTATCTGAAGTTATATTAATTGTTATGGCCTTATTGACCGTTGCCATGCTGGCAGCAGGAATTTGCCGTAATCTACCCATTCAGATTCCCTACACGGTTTTTCTGGTCATTCTCGGCATGGTCCTGGGCGGCATAGCCCGAACTGAACCGCATATGGAAGTATTGTTGGAATTCCAGCTCACGCCGGATTTGGTGTTGTTTCTGTTTCTGCCCGCCCTGTTATTTGAATCGGCTTTCAATCTGAATGCCAGGCAATTGATCAAGGACCTGGCGCCTATTTTGACGTTGGCGATACCAGCACTGCTCATTTCTACAGCATTTATCGGTATTGGTCTCTGGCTGTTACTGGGTATCGAATTAGGTCTTGCTCTCTTGTTTGGCGCTCTAATATCGGCAACCGATCCTGTTGCTGTGATCTCATTATTCAAGGAACTCGGTGCACCAGAACGTTTGACCATATTGGTGGAAGGTGAATCATTATTGAATGATGCCACGGCGATTGTGGTTTTCGGTATTATCCTGGGGCTTGTTGAAAGCGGATCAATTGAGTCTTTTGCCATGCCCGATGCGGGCCTGGCTGTTATCGAATTCCTGCGCGTATTCCTCGGCGGTATTCTGGTGGGTACCGCCATCGGTTTGGCGATCAGCGAATTATTACATCGTTTATTTACAGGTCTAAGCGCCTTGATGATCATGTCGATCGTTGTTGCCTATTCAAGCTTTGTACTTGCGGAACATACCTTACATGTATCCGGTGTGATGGCAGTTGTCTCAGCTGCTATTACTCTGGGTATGTTATGGGTAACCCGCATACCCCAGGCGGCTACTCATATAATAAAGGAAACATGGGAAGTCATTGCCATGGTGAGTAATTCATTACTGTTTCTGTTGGTAGGATTGTCCGTTGATGTTTCAAGTCTACTGGACTTGGACATGGCTTTTATGATTGTTGTCGCTGTGACTCTGATGTTAGCAGCGCGTGCATCAACGATCTACACACTAGTGCCTACAATGATTAAACTTTTTTCATTGCCCCATGTTAGCCTCGGTGAACGCCATATCATGTGGTGGGGCGGGCTTAAGGGCGGACTGGCTATCGCCATTGTACTCTCCATACCAGAGGGATTGCCGGGAAGAGATATGCTGTTAAATCTAACGCTGGGGGTAGTTATCTTTTCGCTACTTGTAAATGCACCCACGATCAGGCCGTTGATTCAGAAACTGGGCATTGACAAATTAACAGATGATGAACTTTCAGAATTAAAGCAAGGGTTATCACATGCCGGAGAGAAATCATCTTCATTATTAAATCTTTTTTATACGACAGGTTTGATCTCACGTGCCACGGAACAACTTATCCAGAGCAAAACTGAGGAAGTCTTTGCATCCGATGCACCATCAATTGCTAAAGAGCAAAGCATAAGGCATTTACGAATTATTGCCTTGAAGACTGAGTTTGATGAATTAAAGCATTTGCACGAGATTGGTTTGATTCACCATTATACATACCTTGATATAAGCAATAATCTGCAACATGAACGTGAAAAAATCCTGGCAAATAAAGCACCAGGCGTGTCACGCGGCAGGGAAGAGAAATTAAATTTGTTTCTCAGGATTGAAAATGCATTGTTAAAGAGTATTCGAGAGCATGATTGGGCGGCCTGGTTATTGTCCCGTTATCAAAATGCACGATTGTCACAAAGAATGCAACGAGATATTACCGGCGTGCTTATCTGTTCGTCGGTACTGGATATGCTTGAGACACATACGGAACTGGATGCAGACTTGCGAGAACAAGTCGCAGCGAGTTACAAGAACAGACTGCAAAGACGGAGGTCACGACTTAAGGAAATCGCTGAAGACTTTCCGGTATTTTATGCGAGGTTTGAAATAAATTTATTCACACAGGTAGCGTTAACCGCGGCTAACCACCATATCGAGGAAGAACACCACGAAGGTGAGATTGGGACAAAGGCCTTTGTCCATATTGAACGCATGATCCATAAGGCGACATCTTTATTGCCACCTCTCAGTGATGCTGCTCCCAAGCTCCAGGCAAGCGATTTGATTGGAACAATACCGCTGTTGAAAGGACTTTCGACGCAAGTTCTGGAACGCCTTGCAGAACAGGCCAAGGCCGTAACATTTCTGGCTGATGATGTTGTTATAGGTGAAGGTGAACGTGGTGATGCTCTTTATATTATTACTCATGGAGTGGTGTCGGTTATAAAAGGTGAAAATAAAATTGCTGAACTTACTGATGGCGATTTTTTCGGTGAGATGGCGCTACTTGGTGATCAAGTAAGAACAGCTACTGTTAAGGCAAAGACGCCTTCCACATTACTCCGGTTAAGAAGACGCGATGTTATACATCTCGCTGAGAATGATCCGGATCTGAAATTACGCTTGAACGAGATTAAAGATGAACGTCAGGAACAGACTGCTCTTGTCGGTACTATCCCCTTATTGAGTGGTTTATCCGCTGAAGTAATAGCTTTGGTGACAGAGCAAACATTGGCAGTTAATTATAGGCCGGGTGATATAGTGATATCAGAAGGTGATCGGGATGATGCCCTTTATCTTATTATCCATGGCGCTGTCACTGTATCCAAGGGCGGAGAGATTATTGCTGAACTTAAGGATGGCGATTTCTTTGGTGAAATGGCATTGTTAGGTGATCAAATACGTACAGCCACAGTCAAAATCAAGGAGACTTCAACCTTATTGAAGTTACGAAGGAAGGACATCCTGGCATTATCTGAAGATAATAGTGAACTAAATAGAAGACTGGAAGAGGCGCAGCAGGCAAGACAATATAAGAATGAATAATTTTTATTTTTTTATCTTGATTAATCTACCAATTATTAATAACAAAATTGAAAAAATAAGAATTGGATAATTTCCATATCTCGCATATGGTGTAGTACCTTCGAAGAGTTCAACCGTGCCAGACAAAGCATGCGGTTTAAATTGCGGTGACTGTAATAATATTTTACCTTTTTCATTAATGATTGCGCTTATTCCTGTGTTGGTTGACCGCAACATATAACGACCAGTTTCTAACGAACGCATGCGTGCCATTTGTAAATGTTGGTGTGGAGCAAAAGAATCCCCAAACCAGGCATCATTACTGATGTTGACCAGTAGGTTTGCTTCCGGTAGAGCATCAATGATTTCTTCACCAAATGCATCTTCATAACAAATAGACACTCCAATCTGCTGACCTGCAGCCATTAGTATTGGCTTGTTATTTTGACCCGCACTGAAATTAGACATTGGTATACGCAGAAAATTTAAAAAAGGTCTTGTCCATTTATCGAAAGGTAAATATTCTCCAAAGGGGACAAGGTGACGTTTATGATAGACTTCGCTATTTTTTCCTATCAAAACAATAGAATTAAAATAATGACCTGTAGTTAAATCTTGTATTGGAATGCCAGTGATAAAATCTATGTTATGTTGTTGTGATAATTCCAATATGGGTTCTATAAAAAAATCAGCCTGATGATATAACGCAGGTATCGCAGTTTCTGGCCAAATGATGAGATCACTATCCAGATAGTGCGCAGACAGTGATAAATACAAATCTCGAGTATATTGTTGATTTTCTTTTTTCCATTTGTCTTGTTGTGGAATACCGCCTTGAATTATGGAAGCTTTAATGGATTGTTCTTTTTTAGTGCTCCAGCTACTATCTTTTAAGTAACCACTGCAACTCCATATGAAAATTAAAGTGAGCGAAAATATTAATTTTTGTTTTTTATTACCTATCAAAATATATACCAATACAGCTGCACTAAAACAGACCATCCAGCTAATACCATAAACACCTGTAATAGCTGCAAGGCCCGCAAGTGGTGAATCAATTTGACTGTAACCCAGGTTTAACCAGGGAAATCCAGTAAATATCCATGCGCGGCACCACTCAGATAATGTCCAGAGTGAAGGGATTAGAAAAAGCAGGTTAATAATATGTGTGCGGTGGAAATATTTGCGTGAGAGATAACCCACCAATGCAGGGTATAATGCAAGAAAAGCAATCAATAGATAAGTAAAAAACAGCGCGCCAATTAAATTGACACCACCAAATAGATTAATGCTTATGTGTAACCAGTTAACGCCTACTCCAAACAGGCCAAATCCAAAGGCATAGCCATACAAGAATGCTGTACGTGGTTCAGTATCAATCCATTGAAAAAAAAGGAGAGCTACTGCAATGATAGCTAGTAATGAATATTCATATGGTGCAAACGCAAATGGAAGTAATGCTCCTGCAAGCAAACAGATCAGGCTATGTTTAATTCTTTCCTTGTTTGCGGAATTCACAAATGGCAGATCTTTTTTGTAATTGTTTTAAAGTGCCACGCTATCGTTTATTGTTGAATAATCTTTTTGATCAAGTCTGGTTATTCGCATCAGGTGAATACGCCTTTGATCTGCTCTAAGTATTTTGATATTAAATCCCTCATATTCAAGTAATTCACCACGTTTTGGCACATGGCCAAAGGCCTTCAGTATAAGGCCACCCATGGTATCGTATTCATCATCACTTAATTGAACATTAAAATATTTGTTGAAATCCTCTATGGGTGCTAATGCCCTGACGGTATAACGATTACGTCCATGAGATTCAATGAATATTTCTTCATCGATGTCATGTTCATCTTCAATTTCACCAACTATTTCTTCCAGCACATCTTCAATAGTGACTAAGCCAGAAATACCTGAATATTCATCAACAACGATAGCCATATGATTCCTGTTGGCACGAAATTCCCGTAATAAGATATTCAGACGTTTGCTTTCAGGGACATATACTGCAGAACGCATTGCATCTTTGATATCAAATTTTTCTTCTTCTTCGCTGGAATAGTACCCCAGTAGATCTTTAGCCAGTAATATGCCCATTACTTCATCAGTATCACTACCTATTACCGGAAAACGGGAGTGCCCTGATTCAACCACTGTTGCGAGAATATCTTGAGGATCGGCATCATTCTTAACCACAATCATTTGAACCCTGGGCACCATAATATCACGTACCTGCATTTCAGAAACTTGTAATGCACCTTCAATCATTATAAGGGCATCAGGATCTATCAGATTGCGGTTTTCTGCTGCCCTTAAAATTTCAATTAAAGATTCACGATCGTCCGGCATCTTGGTAAAAAGTTTGGCAATACTTTTTTTCCAGGATTTAAAATTACCACTCGAAGGAGGTTTATCTTTTTTTTCCATTACCGTTATTTGGATATATAGGGATCGGGAATTTTCAGTTTTCCTAAAATAGAAGTTTCCAAAGATTCCATTTCATTTGCATCATTTTCGTTGTCATGATCATATCCCAGTAAATGTAAAATACCATGCACTATTATGTGTGCCCAATGTGCATCTACTGATTTTTTCTGTTCTGCCGCTTCACGCAAGATTACTGGCGCACATATAACAATATCTCCCTGAATGCTTTTAGTGGTCTCATTTAAATCGCTATAAGGAAAAGATAAAACATTAGTCGGTCCCTGTGCGTTGCGCCATTTTTCATTTAATTGTGCTCCTTCTGCTTTATCAACAATACGAATTGTTAATTCTGCGTTTTCTATATAGCCATTCAATGAAGAATTAACCCATTTTTTAATCAAACCTTCTTCAGGTAGATCATTTATTTCTGTTGCATATTGAATCTCAATTTTGATGCTCATTTTATATTTTCATCATCCTGCATACATTCATATTTTTCATAGGCATTTAGTATGCGCGCAACCAATGGATGACGTACAACATCTTTTGATTTGAAAAAAGTAAAGCTGATTTTCTCTTCGTTTTTAAGGATATCAATAACATGTCGTAATCCTGATTGTTTATCACGAGGCAAATCAATTTGTGTAATATCGCCGGTAATTACTGCTGTGGAACCAAAACCGATACGTGTTAAAAACATCTTCATCTGTTCAACTGTCGTATTTTGAGCTTCATCCAATATGACAAATGCTTCATTCAAGGTGCGGCCACGCATAAACGCCAGTGGAGCTACTTCGATGACATTGCGATCAATGTATTTTGCAACACGTTCAAAGCCAAACATTTCATAGAGCGCGTCATACAAGGGGCGCAAGTAGGGGTCAATCTTTTGCGTCAAATCACCAGGTAAAAAACCAAGCCTTTCACCTGCTTCCACCGCCGGGCGAACCAGTACAATGCGTCTGACCCGGTCTTGTTCTAATGCAGCCACAGCACATGCAACAGCGAGAAAGGTTTTGCCTGTTCCTGCAGGGCCAATACCAAAACAAATGTCATGCGATAATATATTGTTTAAGTAAAGACGCTGATTGACACTTCGTCCTTTAATCAGGCCACGTTTTGTTTTAATCGTAGTGATGGCATCTGTATCGCGATCTATTTCATCATCATCAGCGTTGGCTTCTTGTAAAAAAAGATGCACTTTTTCCGGAGATAACGTTTCGCTTTCTGTGGTTGAGTAAAGATCTTTGATGACTCTCTCTGTTAATTCTACAGATCTTGCGGTACCAATTACCTTAAATGTATTACCTCTGTTATTAATTTCCACGCCCATCCGTCTTTCTACTTGACGTAAGTGTTCATCCAACGGTCCGCAAAGATTAGCAAGACGTTGGTTATCGCTAGGGTCAAGTACCAGTTCAGCTGATAGGGGCTGAGATGTGTCAGCAGGTGTATTCAAAGATTAAACGGTAGCGTATTGCTCTGTATGAATCGAAGGTGATGTTATTTTATTATTTAATTCGCCACGTAGTGAGTTGGGTAGCGCTTCAGTAATTTTTATATCAGCAAATTGGCCAATGAGTGATGCTGGGCCAAAGAAATTCACAATACGATTATTTTCAGTTCGTCCAAATAATTGTTCCGTATTTTTTCTTGATGGTCCTTCTATCAGTATACGCTCAGCTTTTCCGATCATGTTTTCGCTGATTTTAGTTGCCCCTTGTGTAATACGGGTTTGTAAAATATTTAAACGTTCTTTCTTGACTGATAGCGGAATATCATCTGGCAAGTTAGCCGCAGGTGTTCCAGGTCGTTTGCTATAAATAAAACTAAAAGACTGATCGAATCCAATGTCACCAATCAAGTTCATAGTGGCTTCAAAATCTTGTTCTGTTTCACCCGGATAACCAATAATGAAATCAGAAGAGATGCTGATATCTGGTTTCACTTTTCTTAATTTACGAATCTTCGCTTTATATTCAAGTATAGTATGTCCACGCTTCATTAATGCAAGAATTCGATCCGAGCCACTTTGTACAGGGAGATGCAAATGATTTACTAATTCTGGTACTTTTCCATGGACTTCTATCAGACTATCTGAAAATTCAACGGGATGTGATGTGGTATAACGAATACGCTCAATTCCTGTAACGCTAGCTATAAACTCAATGAGTAATGCCAGATCTGCTTTTATACCCGTATGTGTTTTACCTCGATAGGCGTTGACGTTTTGTCCAAGCAAAGTGATTTCCTTAACACCCTGTTCAGCAAGTTCAACAATCTCGGTGATTATACTGTCAAAAGGGCGACTGATTTCTTCACCACGCGTATAAGGGACGACACAAAAACTGCAATATTTACTACAGCCTTCCATGATAGAAACAAAAGCAGTGGGTCCTTCTGCCCGAGGTTCGGGTAGACAATCAAACTTTTCGATTTCCGGGAATGAAATATCGACAATTGGCTTTTGTGTATTTATTACTTGTTCATACATTTCAGGCAGGCGATGTAATGTTTGTGGTCCGAATACCATGTCCACGTAAGGTGCACGATCCCTGATGGCAGATCCTTCCTGACTTGCAACACACCCACCTACACCGATAACAATATCAGGATTTTTTTGCTTAAATTCACGCCAACGACCTAATTGAGAAAAAACTTTTTCCTGGGCTTTTTCTCGGATGGAGCAGGTATTCAGGAGAATAACATCGGCCTCTGATGGATCTTTGGTCTCACTCATACCATGTGATGCTGCCAGTACATCCAGCATCTTGGCAGAATCATATTCGTTCATCTGACAACCAAATGTCTTAATGAATAGCTTTTTCGTCATAAACTCTTAAGAAATCAAAGGGGTAGTTAAATTACACTGCCTTTATATGCTTTTCCAGTTTATTTTCAGGCTTTTCAAGGTGAATTTCAGTGGGAAACAGCCATATTGTCAATTAATCAGTCGTTTTCAACCGGGTTATTTCTTTTTCTAAATCCTTTATTTTTTTCAGGGCTTCATCTCTTTCTTTTCCCACATCAGCAGTTTCCGCCAGCGCCTCAAACGCCATGGATTCGGCATGTTCCGCGCGTTCAATTAATTCAATTCTTTGTTTACTTAATATTAATTCACGACGACTTGGACCAACTAATGATTGCCAGATTGATGAGAGTAGGCCTTCTGAAGCAATACTTTTGTGAACAGATTGCGTTTCATATGCCTCTGCAGGGTGTGATTTTTGAAACTGTTCGAAATCTGGAGAGGCTATAAATTCATTAATTTGCATTATGAGTGAATCAATAAAAATCAAGGCAGCTTTATCAGAATGTGTTTCCGTACAATATATTAGTATCTGTCGAAGTTTGAGTGCTTTTTGGTAGCCCTCCAGATTATTATCGAATTCAATTTTCATGATTCTATTCTTGCATATCTGTTTGATTTATGAACAGCTTAAATCGCCCTCGTATCAAGTCAAGTGACGTTATATCATGCAAAGCTTAAAAAAGAATATATAAATCTTCATTTTTCAGTTCAATAATCAGTAATAGGTGAAGAGGAATGCTTAATAAGAGAATATTATGCTTTATACACATAGTTATAATTGTTTTAACTGCGATCAGTTTCAGAGTGGTTCAGGCACAGGAAATTTTGCGTTTGGCGACAACTACTAGCACTGAAAATTCAGGCCTGCTTGCACAATTGCATCCAATATTTGAATCTGTTTATGATGCCAAGGTACAGGTTATTGCAGCAGGTACAGGCAAAGCACTACGGCTCGCTGAAAACGGTGATGTTGATATTGTCTTTGTACACGCGCCAGCTGCAGAAATGAAATTTGTTAACAATGGTTTTGGTATTAATCGCACTGCGGTGATGCATAATGATTTTATTTTGTTGGGGCCACAAAATGATCCCGCAAACATAAAATCTGCCGAAACTTTAGTTGATGCCATGTCTAGAATTGCTGCTACCAAGTCTGAATTCATATCTCGTGGTGATGATTCAGGGACACATAAAAAAGAAAAATATTTATGGGAGCAATCCAAAACTGAACCAAAAGGAGACTGGTATTTATCTGCCGGACAGGGTATGGGAAATGTGCTTATTATTGCGTTTGAAAAACAGGCGTACACCCTGAGCGATAGAGGTACTTATCTGGCTTATAACCAGAAAATTGATCTCGAAATATTGGGGGAAGGTGATGAAGTTTTACTCAACCCATACCATGTCATACTGGTAAACTCTGAAAAACACCCGCATGTTAATGTTGAATTAGCAACTAAATATATAAAATTTATCACGGGAAAAGAGGGCCAAAAGATCATAAATGATTATCGGCTAAATGGTGAAAAATTATTTCACCCGGATGTCATAAAAGATAATTAGTAGGTATTTATCAGCAATATGGATTATTACGTTCAAGCTCTAGCAGCAGCAATCAGATTTATTTTTAATTTTGATGCAGAACTATACATCATTGTCTGGACGTCACTGAAAATCTCACTGATTGCCATCATACTTGCTGCCTTAGTTTGCATTCCAACCGGCCTGTTGATTGCAGCTAAAAAATTTCCTGGTAAATCTTTTTTACAAAGTATTTTGAATACCATGATGGCATTACCCACGGTCGTCATAGGCTTGTTACTTTATGGGTTGCTATCAAGAAAAGGGGCCTTTGGTGATCTGGAATTGCTGTATACGCAAACCGCTATCGTGATCGGGCAATGTGTACTGATTTTTCCTGTAATTCTTAACCTGGTGATCTCCGCGGCAAGTAGTGCAGACAAGAGAATCTATAATACTGCTAAAGTGTTAGGTGCAAGCAATTTACAACAAGGCATTATCTTTATTAATGAAATACGCTTTGCCATTATGGCCGCTATTATCCTTGGGTTTGGGCGAGCTATTGGTGAACTGGGTATTGCCATGCTACTTGGTGGCAACATAGAAGGATTTACCCGAACAATGACAACGGCCATCGCACTGGAGACCAGTAAGGGAGAATTTGAATTTGCCCTGGCACTGGGTTTATTACTATTAATGGTCGCGTTTACCGTCAATATTATTCTTGAACGTTTACAACGTAAGCAGAAATGACCAGCGCATATACAATCAGTCAACTTGAGCATGGGTATGGGGGCGTTCCAGTACTTAAGCTTGGTCCCTGCCTAATTAACCAGGGTAGTGTGCACGCATTAATAGGTCCTAATGGTACAGGAAAAAGCACATTACTTAATTTACTCGCTTTCTTAACTATGCCAGATCATGGACAAATTAGTTTTTGTGATGAACAGGTCAATGTTAAGTTACTTCCTGACTTGAGGAAATGTGTTGGTTATGTTCAGCAGAACCCTTATCTTTTTAATCTAACAGTATTAGATAATATTCAGCTCGGTCTGAAATTACGTGGTGTAAAAAAACAATTAAGAAATTCACGTGCGATGGACATTATTGAGCAGTTTAATCTTGGAGCTTTGACGAACAAGCGCGCACATGAATTGTCTGGTGGGGAAGTACAAAAGGTTGCAATAGCAAGAATACTTATTCTAGAGCCTGATATTTTAATCCTTGATGAACCGTTTACTTTTCTTGATAGGGATTTTTCGTTAATTCTAGAAAATATTATTACAAAAATCCGGGAGGAAAGAGCACAGACATTGATATTCAGTATTCATGATTATTTACGTGCGCAACGGTTAGCTGATCACGTCTGGACGCTTGCTAATAAGAAATTGGTGGTAGAAGCACCCGTAAATATTTTTCATGGAACATTGCATGAGGAACAGGGCATATTTGATACTGGCAAACTGAAGATAGTATTGCCTGACGATTTTGAAGCATGTGAAATGATAGCAATTGAAGCGATACATGTGGTTATTTCCAGGACAGATATCCATTCAAGTATGCGTAACACTTTTGAAGGCTGTATTAAATCTATTGATCAGCATGATCATAATATAGTAGTCAATATTGAGGCAGGGGAACTCTTTACAGCAACTATTACAAGTTCAGCACAGGATGAATTACAGCTTCAGGTAAATGATATTGTCTGGGTAAGTTTCAAGTCGACTGGCATCAGGGCTGTTCGATAGTTTTAGATTTATTTTATTATTTCACTAATTAATATTTTAACTTTTTCTTCTATTAATTCTCTTATAGTTAAAAATTCTTTCATTTTCAGATTTTTTGGATCTGGTACGTTCCATTTAATCCTTTGTCTGGCTTTAATACTTGGACAAGCATCACCACAGCCCATTGTTACGATTGTGTCAAATACCACGTCCGATATATCATCAAATGATTTAGAGTAATGTGTTGTGAGATCGTAACCGAGTTCTTTCATAGACAGTATGGCTTTTTCGTTTACCTTGCCAGATGGATTCGATCCAATACTATATGCTCGTATGATTCCCTTACCGTATATGTTAGCAAATGCCTCAGCCATTTGGCTTCTACAAGCATTTTCAATACAAATAAATAAGATATTTTTCATCATCTCTTTTTAATATTATAGATTTAGGTATGCAATCCTTCATCAAAACATGATATATAGGATGTTATTGTAATTGGAAAATATCGCTATGGAAAATGAGAGCGAGGAACTGCAGAATATTGTTATTGTACTATCAGATCATGTATTTCATTAACTGGAAGATTTATAATGCCATCAAATCTGTAAATTTTACGATTCTATATCCACAGCATGATGTGCATATTATAAGTAATAATTGAATATATTTTTAATATAATTAGAAATAGGCAAATACCCATGGCAGATGATAAAAGCGATGAAACTGTGGCAAAGACTTTATGGTCAGAAACAGTTATAGATTTGCTTAGCATAACATTAGAAAGGGAAAAATCAGATGAGCAGGTTAAAGAACTTGCACAAGAATGCATGAAAAAAGGGTTTAAAAAAGATTACCTGGTCCAAAAAATCACCAAAGAAATTGGTAATAAAGCAGCTTTCAGACTTAAACAGCTGATATAAGGCTATCTCTTATTGCTTACATTAATTTGCATGATAAAATTAGCTGATTGCAAATATCAAACCTTAAAGCTTCTGCTTAATAATCAAATAGTGTATTTCCAAAAAATTATTATTATGCTTTCTTTGGTTTTTTTCTTGTCTGCATGTTCTCCACTGGCCGTAATAGGAATGGTAGGTTCCACGGTATCTAAGACAATCGAAAATTCTATGGAAGATGGAGATTCTCCGCCGGCGCAATCACCTGCGAGTAGGGAACAACAAGCAGAGGAAGTCGCAGCTGCAAATTTAAATCTTGGTGTTGCTTATATGCAGCAAGGAAAATATCGTCAAGCATTGGAAAAACTAAATCGCGCGAAATTGGCAAAAAATGATTATGCACCTGTCTATAATGCTTTAGGAGTGCTTTATCAAAGATTAGGGGAAAATGAAGTTGCTGAAAGTAATTTTAAAAAAGCAATCAATTTGAACCCGGATGATTCATTATCACTTAATAATTATGGATTATTTCTTTGTCAGAATAAGCGGTTTGAAGAAGCAGATGCAATATTTTTAGAGGCTGCCGAAAAACCATTTTATAAAACACCGGAAATAGCTATTACTAATGCAGGTACTTGTGCTCTCTCTAACGGTCAACCAGATATAGCAGAGAATTATTTTAGAGAAGCACTTGTGATTAATCCTAGAATCCCTCCTGCCCTTATTCAAATGGCTGAACTTTCTTATGAACAGAATGATTATTTAAGTGCTCGTGGATATCTACAACGATTTCTAGAATTTTCAAGTCATACATCAAAAAGTCTTTGGCTCGGTGTTCGCGTTGAGCAGGAATTAGGTGATAAAGATACATTGTCCAGTTACGCTTTATTATTACGTAATAATTATCCTGATACAAAAGAGGCACAATTACTAGAAGAATCCGGTGTGAGATAGTTGGTCTGCGGCCTAAAAATAATAAGATAATTCACAATGCATGAAGGCAAGCACAAAAAAACTCCCTCAGCTTGTTATGAAAGTGAACATGCTGGTTCAGGCAATATGCCGAGGACACAACCTTGTTTTAAACATATTAATCGATATTGGGATACCAGGAATAATCAGTATGCAGCAAAATTGAAACCAGGTGAATATTATGTTTCTCTTGAGGGAGAGTTGATTACAACGGTGCTCGGTTCGTGTGTAGCCACCTGTATTCGCGAAACGAAGTTATGTATTGGGGGGATGAACCATATCATGTTACCTGATGCGAATGAATTGAATAATAAGTGGCGAGAGACACCTGTGAGTTTAGAGACACGCTATGGTAACGTTGCAATGGAAAGTCTTATTAATTCCATTTTGGCAATTGGTGGAAAACGTGAAAACCTTGAAATTAAATTATTCGGTGGGGCCGCACTTTTTAATTTTATTGAGAGAGTAGGCAATAAGAACATTGAATTTGTTAAGTTGTATCTTATGAAGGAAGGTTTAAATATTGCCAGTGAAGATGTGGGCGGCAGACGGCCACGGAAAGTGCATTATTATCCGTCAACTGGTTTGGTCAGAGTGAGGCAGCTTGCCAGTCTACACAATCAAACTTTGTATGAGCGAGAAAAAGAATACCTTACACATGTAATGCAAAATACAAATGCAGGTGACATAGAATTATTTGACTAGTACTAATAAAATCATTCAATTTAGATTGGTGTAATGCTGTACACATTAACAGAATAGTATTTGGTGGCTATGGGTGGACTTGAACCACCGACCTCAGCATTATGAATGCCGCGCTCTAACCAACTGAGCTACATAGCCAATGTTGTGAATATCAAGGAAGCGGAATTTTCCTGACTGGTCAACAATTTGTCAAGGTTTGTCCTGATAAATGCACTGATTAGCAATCAACGAGTACCAAAGACAACCATTGTTTTTCCCGATACCGAAATAAGTTGATCTTCCTCCAGGCTTTTCAGAACGCGGCCAACCATCTCCCGGGAACAACCTACAATTCGGCCAAGTTCCTGGCGAGTTATCTTGATTTGCATACCGTCTGGATGTGTCATTGCATCTGGTTCTTTACACAATTCAAGTAAAGTTCGGGCAACACGTCCTTGCACATCCGTAAATGCCAGATCTCTTACCTTGCTACTGGTTTTACGTAATCTAACAGCCATC
>CAZCXC010000179.1:0-4726 GCA_964502505.1 uncultured Enterobacteriaceae bacterium | reverse complement strand
AAGTTCATAAATCTGATAATAACGAGGCATAATGCGTTTCGAAAAAGCGGAGTTTACAGTACCGTTTGTCGCTTCCCGCCCCCGCATTTTAAGGAATGCTTTTAACGAAGTTATTATCAGATTTATGAACTTAATTAATTTAATTGATAGGGAGAATTTAATTGTCAGATAAAAAAATTATTGTTCAAACTGAGATTCAAGAAACAAATATTAGCCAAGACTCATGGGTTGAAATAGTCAATTCACGTTGGTCTGCATACCATAACTCAATGATTAGGTTTGGAGAAATGTCCCTTAGAGGTGTATTTCTTCTAAATGGTATCTCATCAATTTCATTATTGAGTTTCTTCGGGATTTTCATTGATAATTTAACTATATCAACTATTGAAGTAATAGAAAAATTTTCTAATTCACTTGAATATTTTGCATTCGGATCATTATTAGCTGTTCTAGGTGTGATTGCCGCTTATTTTGGTGAGGGTACAATGTGGGTTCAGTTTGATGAATCCCGCCCGCTATATAAAATAGACGAAGAACAATATAAAGAAGCTGTTAAAACAATAAGTGGACTTGAAATATTTTCAAATTTTACAGTTATAACTACAATTTTATCAGTGCTCATTTCAATAATGTTATTTATATTTGGGGTGTTCGCATTTACAGATGCAATTGAATCTTATAAATATTTACTGGTTAATTAAAAATTATCTTTTCATACATAAAAATTACATGATTTAATTTTGTATGATCTAATAAAAAATGATTGAATTATCTTATGCATTACTGGGCGGACTCATTGCTTCCATCCTTGCTGTTATTTATTCATATATTTCAGAACAATACCATTTACGTTCAGAACTAGCAGTCGATATTGTTGAATATAGTGATCAGATATATGATTTATTTCAACAATGGCATGTGTATAAAGATGCTTTATTTAGAAGGAATAATAGAATTTTAACAAATGATCAATACTTTTTATTAAAACGAGAATTGGCAACAGTACTTAAATCTTCAAATGTTCATATGAGGACTGCTTTAGTATTCGGTAATAATAGTAATACCTTAGGCAATCTCATTGTCCTTCGTCAAAAATTTCACGATCTATCTAATATTACTGCTAATGCAAATCAACAAAATTGGGCTCAAGTTGGTACAAATATTACAAATATTTTTGATAATGAAATTGAACCATTAAGAACAAAGTTAGAAAATTCTTTGATTATAGATGCACAAACTTCTTCCATAATTAAAGGTTTTTATTCACGCAATGAATCTTTGATAAATGCGGTTATTTTTATCTTGTTATTCATTACTATCTTAATGATGTCTCCTAATAGATATACTTCAATTCATATTGATAAACTTATTGAAAAACCATCATGGTCTATTCTTGACCAGAATGTATATTATTATAAAGAATAAACACAACTAAAATTACAAAGATGAAACCATTTACTGTTATTGCCATTGTTGTATTTGCTCTGGTGAGTCTTTTACATCTGTTACGTTATTTCCTGGGTTGGGAGGTTATTATTAACGCTGTTGTAATACCCATGTGGGTCAGTGTGCTTGGGTTTGTTATCGCAGGTGGTCTGACCATCATGGTCTGGCGCGAAATGAAATAGACCAATTAAATGAAAGTAACCTATCTATTGCGATTTTTAAGTTTTATTTTTTCATTAGTCATTCTTTATGGAATTTCTGGTTGTTCCGAAGGCCCTAAAGAAAAATATATCAGGCATTGCACTGAGATATCGACAACTCAAAAGCAAATTGATTCGTGCAAATGTATGGCAAAGGAATATGACAAAGTACTTGATAAGGAAGAGTTTGCTGCATGGACAATGATGACGAAACTAATGCTCAAGGAGTATAAGAGTATTGATAGTAAGTTACCCAAAAGGCTAGGACATGTAGACGATTTAGGTATCAATAAACAGGTTTTAATATCTGCCATGATGAAAATGCAGCCATTACATGATGCACATGTATGTGGTTATGGTCTTATATGATTTCGGGTGGTCTGCCCTTCCTCGGTAACTGCTCCAGGCGTTTCTCTACCACCTACATCCATGTAGGCGTGCTTTGGCGCGAAATGAAATAATTATCATAACAGTTCCTTCCCTCAACGAAACGTTAGCTGCCTGATGCAACAACGGAATAATTTATTACGTAGAGTTTGGTTGCGATATATATAAAATTAACAATCCTGATTTTGCTGTTTTCTATTTTTCTCATACTTCTTCCATGAATAACCTCCGAAAAACAATAGGGCCTTCCATGACAGAAAATTTATGATACCTTTACCATTTACGAAATTGGAAATCTCATAAAATAAATCATCCCAATTTCGTTTATTATAATTCGACAAATATTTTGTCTCTTTACCATTACCACCAATAACAATTAAATAACCTTTTTCATAGCCAAAATCATGGATAATACTTGGTATTAATAATAAGCCTACAGGTGATAGCACTCCCCAAAGAGGTCTTGGGACAGATGCCCCGTCCAAAATATACCCTTTTGATATTTTAATGTCTGT
Organism: uncultured Enterobacteriaceae bacterium; assembly: GCA_964502505.1. GTDB lineage: Bacteria > Pseudomonadota > Gammaproteobacteria > Eutrophobiales > Eutrophobiaceae > CAZCXC01. Next base: position 2,178 of record CAZCXC010000179.1, on the reverse strand, counting down.
TCCATCGGGCATTGTGAAATACCAGTCCTCATGAAGCTTCCATTCTCTTATGTAAAATATCCATCGCCACACTTTTATGCGATAAGGAACATGCTTTATTTCTATGGGCTGAGGAATTAAAATTGGCATTTCAAACATAAATCGTCTCCTATTGATACCTTATTCAGTGTCTATCAGAAAAAAGCACGGAATACAAAATAATTGGGGACAGATTTATTATTAATTAATTCGATCCTTTACTTGCCGATGGTTCAAGGATAAGTTCCAGGTTTATATTCTCTATTTTTTTAGATCCTACCCATTGGGTGACTGATTTTTTATGCCCTTCTGCATGAATAATAAAATGAATATGGGGAACGGGTGCGCCCGGCCATTCTGTCTCAAATTCAAATTTGCCATTTGCATCAGAAAACAAATAGGCACGTAGTTCATCTACATATTTACCATCTGAATCAGTCTGCCAGTGCTCAATCCTGGCATTTTCAATTGGTGAACAGTCTTTAGCAGATAAAACAGTCCCTTTTATGTATAGACCTTGTCCTATATTGATTTTTTGTTGTGTTATAGGCTTAAAGTGTGTGCCTTGAAACATTTGCTCAGTTGGTTTACAGGTTTCACTCAATACGTAAGGTGAGAACAGGATGAAATTGAGAAAGGTACAGAAAATAAAACATATTTCTTTTCTTTTACACATTTGTTTAATTGTAATTCATTAATTTACATAATATTAAATTAATTTTGCCATTGAAAATAAAAGGGGCAGGCCGCTCCCCGATATCCTATCCCCATGGCATTAATGCGGTAGCTCTTTTGCATGGCTTCCGATGTCCTATCTCCCGCCAAACTAATGCTTCCTTGCATGTCGTCCTGCAACTGCTGCACTAACACATCCATGTGCGTCGTCCATGCATGTCATTTATTTGATTCCCTATTCTTGATTCTTGGAATGGTAATATACACCTTTTTGCTATAGGCGTGAGGTAGGATGAAACCATTTACTGTCACTGCCATTGTTATATTCGTCTTAGTTACTGTTATGCATCTGCTACGATCAACTTGATTGGCGTTGAGCAAGCCACCAGATAAATGTCGCAATTAAAATCAGGATTCCATATACCAGCCAGTAACACCACTCGGCCGGTCCTGAATGACCAAATGATTCAATCTCTGTTATCGATTCAAACCAACGCCAGAAGGGGAAGGTAATAACAGTAACAAAAAAGGCAACTGGCAAAGCAAGAATGCAGATAAGTAGTCCCAACCCTGCACCTTTCAATCGTGTTCGAAAGTCCATAAGTGGTTTAGTCAGTACATTACACAAAACGCTAATACAAGGGATCATAATACTTGAATTTAAAAAATAAACTATCCTTAGTAAGATGAAATCATTTACTGTAATTACCATTGTTGTATTTGCTTTAGTTACCCTACTATATCGATTAAATGTTGAATTAAAAACGTATTGAAAAATTCATATCTAGTTGCAGAATTAACCTGGCCCGAGGTAAAAATGTATCTCGAGCAAGATTATCTTGCGGTCTTGCCCATCGGGGCGGGATGCAAGGAACACGGTCTGCATTTGCCATTGAATTCTGATTACATACAAGCAAAGTGGTTATCACAACAAACTGCGCTATTATTCCCCTCCCTTATTTGGCCAATTGTGTCGTATGGCTTTTATCCGGCATTTGTCAAATATCCAGGCAGTTGTAGTGTGTCAGAAGAAACATTTGTTCATACTGTTTCTGATGTTCTACAGAATATTTTAATGGCAGGTGCAAACAAGGTAATCATTCTTAATACAGGTATAAGTACGATAAAGCCTTTGGAATATGTGCTTAATGAATTAAACCAACATGAGAATATCATCTTGTTTAACGCCTATTCCGGATCCAATTTCACAGATACTGTAAAAAAAATAGAAAAACAGACCAACGGGGGCCATGCAGATGAAATTGAGACTTCCATCATGTTAGTACTTGTACCCGAAAAGGTAGATATGACAAAAGCTAAAAGCTTTGACGCTGAATTAGTTGCTGGTCCTTTAAATCCAAATGATCCAGACAAACCAAACTATTCGCCGTATGGTGTCATTGGCGATGCGAGACTTGCAACGATTGAAAAAGGACAAAAACTAACCGCTGCTATATTGGATGATTTAGCTAAAGTTATCATCAC
>CAZCXC010000178.1:0-3473 GCA_964502505.1 uncultured Enterobacteriaceae bacterium | reverse complement strand
CATGGAACTTAAAGAGGGTGTTTGGCGAGCCTATGATTTCTTGGTGGAATCACTAAGCTTGGTGCAGAATTATCGTCGAGAATATCAGGCAATAATAAAAAATCACGGGATTCAGGGATTACTTGAGCATATGCATAGAGAAATTTAAATTATTTGCACTGACCAGAGGTTGATCATGCCATTGAGTTTATCTAAATATTTTATATTTTTTCTTTTTGGTCTGTTTGTATTATCAACCAGCGCACTGGCTGATACTAAATTTTCAGGATTCCTGGAAGATTATTCCGGGCTTCAACCAGACCCTGATCGCCCGGGTGCTATGCGTTATATCAAGCCAGATGTGAGCCTTACTAAATACACAAAGATAGCGATCACTCCAATTGAAATCTGGTATGACCCAAATACGGAATATAAAGGCATCTCACCTGATAATCTGAAGCTTATTGCTGATAGTATGCGCAGCTTAATTGTCAAGGAGTTGGAACCTGATTATCCTGTGGTTGAAACAGCCGGACCAGATGTTCTGGCTGTGCGCATGGCGATTGCTAATGTAAAAGTCAAAAAAAAAGGACGTAGTTTGCTTAATTTTACACCTATTGGATTTGCACTTTACACAGTACAGGACATTGCCGGAGCCAATGTCAATCTGGATGATGCTGTAATTGAAGTAGAGTTACTCGACTCAACAACGGGAGAGCGACTTGGAATACTTGTAGACCAGCAGAAGAAAACTGCAAGCGGAGGCAAAGCATCATGGCAGGTACTTGAAGAATCACTCAGGTTTTATGCAAAACGATTTAGAAATCGTCTTGATGCAGAGCGTTAGTGTCACTTACACCGTTTAACAATCACCATTGTTACATCATCCATTTGTGGTGCACCAGAAGTGAAATTTAAGACTTCTTTATACATTTCATTGATCATTTGTTCTGCATCAAGGTGATGCAGCCCTTCAATTGCATTGATTAATCGTTCAATCCCAAATCGTTCACCATCGATGTTTGCCCATTCGAAAAATCCGTCAGTAACCAGTACCAGGCTATCGCCGGATTTAAATTCTATTATGTTAGATTGATTAGATGCGTTATTTTTCATGATTCCGAGTGGTGGATCATCGGCCCCCCATTGCATTACCTCATTTTTTTTCGCATTGTAAAAGAAAGTTGGTGCATGCCCAGCAGAATAAAAGATCATTTTATTTTTTACTGTATCAAGAATGCCGATAGCGGCCGTGACAAAAAGTCCAGGAGATAAGTCTTCGGTAATTAACTCATTAACAGAGGACATGATGGCTTGCAGATCATTTTGTGTACGTGTTGAAGCCCTGAAATAGGCTCTGCATACTGCAACAATCAGCGCAGGGCCAATACCATGCCCAGTCACATCAGCAATACTGATGGCTATCTTATTATCTGGTAATACCTGCCAGTCATAGTAATCGCCACCCGTTTTATCTGCAGCTTGATTAATGCCTGCAATTTTATACTGTCCAATTTTTATTGGTTCTGAAGGGAGTAGACTTTGTTGAATATTTTTTGCAATATCCATTTCATTTTCGACACGCTCCTTTTCAAGTCTGGTTTTTTCTGCATTTCGCTGTTCTGTAATATCCAGCGTGTAACTGATAACGCCCGTAACATTATTATTACTATCAGTTATTGGTGAGAGGGAAGTATGGACCAATATTTCATCCCCGGATTTTTTCCGCATCGGCGCTTCAAAAGTAATCGTGCCATGTTTGGTTAGTATGGAGATCATTTCATCCTGGCTTATATATTCCTTAGTTTCTGGATAAAGGAAGTACACAGGACGTCCAACAACTTCTTTTGCTGTATAACCAAGTTGTTTTTCAGCACCCTTGTTCCACTGTGTGATCATGGCTTCAAGGTCAGTAACGATCACAGCATCATGGATATGATCGATTAACATTGCTTGTTGACGCAATTTGTCTTCGTTTTGTTTTTGCTTTGTAATGTCTAAGGTATAACTGACAATACCTGTTATGTTATTTTGGTCATCAGTCAGGGAGGATAGTGAGGTGTGAACAAAAATATTTTCTCCATTTTTCTTTGTCATTATAGATTCAAATTTCAGTTCACCCTTTTCCTCTAATAAAGAGATTAATTCACTCTGGCTGAATTTATTGTCTTTTGATTCGGGGTATAGGAAATATATAGGGCGACCTAACACCTCATTTGATGTATAGCCAAGTTGTTTTTCAGCACCGTTGTTCCACTCGATAATATCGCTGTTTAGATCAGTCACAATGACAGCATCGTGGATTTGATTAATCAGTTTTTCCATATTCAACATTTTAATACGATGAATTTTTTGAACTACTTATCACCATGTTGCCGATCAGCAAGATGCGCACCAACCAAACTTGCAACCAGCACTGCAATATAGATTTGTCCACATATTGCTTCGAGGTAGGCCAGGGCACGGGCATAATGATTGACCGGGTTAATATCACCATAGCCAAGTGTGGTTAGCGTGACAAAGCTATAGTAAATAAAATTCCACGATTCACGGCTATCTAAATTTAGAGAGAGCCCTTCAAATGCGCCAGGGTCAATAACGTCTATAAATACGTATAACAGGGCCCAAACAATACCTAATAACATATAGATACAAACAGAACCCACAATTTTATTTACAGTAATGCTACCGCTAAAGATTATATACTTCATTGCAATAATTATTGACAATATACAAAATAATAGAGTGATAAATAATCCAAAAAGATAAATTGTTGTTGACCCAACAAAAAAATTAATACTTGATGTAACCAATCCAGTAATCATCAGGCATATTGCGACTACAAACCATTCATTTTGAGTATTTAAACTCCATACGCCAATGACCATGACTGATAAAAATGCAAGGTTGGTGATAATTCCTGAACTTTCCGGAAATGATTGACTAATAGTGGGGCCAACCAAAACTAACGTGAGCAGACCAATCAGCATATAAATAAAATTACCCTGTTGCATATGAATTCTCTGATATTATTTTGTTACAGACTGTATAACATATATGTATGAGGGAAAGAATATGTGGCGATCAATTTTAATTATCAGTTTCGCAATCATTTTTGGAGTTGCACTGACTGATATCGTCATTTTAGATCCTGCATTTGCTGCTGAGCAGGAAGCTCATGGATCCGGTGGGCACTCTGACCCATTCTCCAATATCCTGCTTGAACTTGGCATCATACTTTTATTTGCACTGCTCGGGCGCTGGCTTGCGAAATCGGCGAATCAACCTGCTGTACTAGGTGAGTTATTGATTGGTGTTGTTATTGGGAATATTGGTTACTGGTTTGGATTACCTGTTTTTACATTAGTTATGCATCTGCAGGATGCAGGTGCCATTATTGGAGAAGCCTGGAGGAGCGGCATCTCGGTTCCTGATGCAGCCACTGCTATGTTATCAACAGAGGCTTTTGATCAGGATGGCGTGGGTACAAAACT
>CAZCXC010000177.1:0-1700 GCA_964502505.1 uncultured Enterobacteriaceae bacterium | reverse complement strand
GCCAAGCCTTTGTCAGGTACGGGCGCACCAGCGATGGCTGTTGGTTTCCGGATAGATTTCAATTTCTTTTTCCTCAATGAATGATCGGCACGTTACCAAGAATGCAGCTAATCCATTGTTATTACTGACGTGATAATCTATAACTATTACATTCTGTTCTTTAGATTGGTTCTAGAGAGATTAGTTTCTATTTCATTGAACGAGTTTAGGTATGTGGTTGCTGCTGAATGTCCGCTTTTGGCACAAACCAAATATTGTCGAATAACCACTTTTTCGACTCAAAACGGACATTCAATTTTCGAATATTTCAACTTTCGAATATATATGACATACTATTTTTGCCTGTGCACATAGTGTAAGTGCCCAAGCTTGAAAGTTGACATTTAAAAATAATCAATTTGAATGTCAGCTTAATACTGAAAGCAGACGGCCAGATGTTTGATGTGACAAAGACTATCTATTGCAAATGATTAAATGGGAATACTTGAACAAATGAATTCCCCTCGCGTCAGCTTCCTTTTATTGCTATGTCTGGGATTGATAAATCCCATTTTGGTTAATGCTGGAGAAATCCTCCCATTGCAACCAATTGATACGTCTAGCCCTCGTTCTACGCTTTCAAGTTTCCTTAAAATTATGAATGCGGCCTATGTGGAATTATCGGAAGTAAAAACTTCCTATTTAGTTTCAGACCGTCTTTATTTTTCTGAAAACGAGAAAGAACATGGTGATCGGGTAACAGAGCAAATCAAAGTGGCTGCACGTGCCCTTGATTTAAGCATGATATCTTTTGAGTTAATCACTAAGCATGAAGTAGCCGCCCGACGTGCCCTGCAACTGAAAAGCATACTGGATCGGCTGGAGTTGCCCCCACTAGACAATATTCCAGATGTTGAAATGATGGAGCCACTGACTTTCAAACGGTGGACAATTCCCGACACCGAGATCACTATCCAGCGTGTGGAAAAAGGTCCGCGCTCTGGGGAATATTTGTTTACCACGGAGACAGTGGAACGGTTGCCTGAATTCTATAAAAGGATGGAGGGAATTCAGTACCTGTCTGATGGGTCACCAGGATGGTATGAATCACACCGAAACAGCACTTGGGGACTTGCTTTAATTTATCCCTTACCGGTGGACATCGAGGATGCCTTCATGGGGCACGCAGATGGTATTAGACCAACCTATCTGGCGCTGGATAGGACTCATCGTTGTGTTCTTTGTGTCAGTAGTCTTATGTATTATTATACAAAAAATAATTTATTTCTTGTCAAGGCGATCTTCGCTTTCACAATATTATTCTAGTTGGCAAAAACTCTCCTGGTTAGTCGCGTTAATCATCATATTGCCATTGGGTACATATTTTATAATTAATTATTTAAGGTTATCAGGAGAGTTTCTGGAAGCATTATCAGTTTTTGCCGGTGTAAGTTTTTATCTACTGTTGGCTTGGATAGTGTGGTCATCAACGGATCTAATCTCAAATTATGTATCTGAAGTACAGAATTTATTTTCGGGTGGTATCGACAGTCAACTTATCCGGTTATCCATACGATTAGTTTCAATAGTCTTTGTCGTAATAATTCTGGTTTTCGGTGCTCAGCAATTGGGGTTTCCAGCTTACTCAATTTTTGCCGGTCTGGGCATAGGCGGTCTTGCTGTTGCACTGGCGGCACAGGAAAACCTGTCTAATCTATTGG
>CAZCXC010000176.1:0-2032 GCA_964502505.1 uncultured Enterobacteriaceae bacterium | reverse complement strand
CATAAGCATAATATCAAAAATTACACTAGGGGACGCAATATAGTGGTTAGAGATTGGAAGAATGTGAGGTGTTGTCCAGGATAGACTCATATACGATCTGAAGTCGGCCGACTGAGGTTCACTAATTTATTAGAATCAATACCCGCTTTATTGTAGACACTAGAAGTGTTTATCTCGAGCCATAATGAGAAGGTTGTTGATGTATATGTCGGAATACTTAACACAGCTAAATATATAAATACATCATATATATCAATAACTTATAAACTCACGGCTAGTTGTATGTATCGGAAGGCTTTACACTTTTGAAAAATATAGTTTCATTAACTTATTGATTTTATTGGATATTACTGTTGGCAAGTTTCTTGCTGTAATATATGGACCATCACTCACCGGGCATATACACATGAAATACAAGCAAATAATCTTGGACACTCGCAAAATGTTAGGCTTTTGTTTGACAGATGTAAAACAATCGCTTGGTGTTACAACAGGCGTCAAATTAAGCGTTAAACCTGGCCGTAAAGCTGGCTCTAAGATTGGCATAAAACCGCAGATAAATTAATAATAGATTCAAACCCGAAAGTAAATAGCTTTACAATATAACTACACCTGATAGTAAACCGCCGAACGGCTATCAGGTGTATGTTTCTGTTAATCCGCGTGGCCCAATAGCTTGATAGACTTATCTTTCTGCCCCAATCAAACACGTGCTAAAGCCATCGATGCCAGAATGCATAACGAGCTGGCCAAGTCATTGGAATATGTCATCACGCAAATAAAATTACAATCACCCGGCTCTGAAACCTGTCAGCACGCCGATAAATTACAATCAGTCATATCACTACTACAATCCGGTCAGCTCCCTTTGCAGATTTCATTACATGATTCTTCCTTGCCTCTATAAGTGACAGATAACTAAAAAATGACCATTATTATTTAATTAAATCAATAACTTGAAAAGCTTTAAATTTTTGTTTATACGAGCATGGCTTATGATTCCATGCCTCTTTTTGATTGATTTTAAAGTGTAAATAACTCTGGGCGAACGTCCGCTTTCGCTGGAAAGCAGACGTTCAAACACAGTCAAATCTAATGTCTGCTTTATACTGAAAGCGGACGTTCATTTATTACACACGAACCCCTTATCAATGTCTGGCGTAAACTTTTGTCTGGCCCTTCTGATCAAATGTGAGAACGTCGTAGGGATCTTTGTAAGGACCTTCCATACCCGGTGACCCAATGGGCATCCCTGGCACGGTAAGTCCTGACACAGCTGGCCGTTCCTGGATTAAGCGCCTAATATCACTGGCAGGCACATGACCTTCTATTACATAACCTTCCACCAGTGCAGTGTGGCATGATTGTAGTTTAGGCTTCACACCGGTAGACGATTTGATAATGTTCATATTACTACTATTTTGAGATGTTACTTTAAAACCAGCATCACGAAGATGATCGACCCATTTATCGCAACATTTACAAGTCGGGGATTTATATACGGTAATTTCTACTGCGTCTGCCATTTGTGCCGATTTCACAAAGAACACTGGACCACCAATTAACAACACCAAGATACCGGCGATGATCAACAAGTACCAATTACCACTCTTGTTCTTCTTTGCCTCTGTTGTTTCTTTCTGATCTTCACTACCAGTTGTTTTTTGACTTGTAATCGTAAATTCCTCTATGAAAGATTTAATTAATAGCTGTTGCCATAAGTCTTATCAACTTTATTCATTATTATATTATTATTGATACTAAAAGTAATAAATAATCGATGAGTGTCCGCTTTTGGCCGAAAATAAGAATTTAATGGATATTGCTGTGCGTCCGCTTAATACTGAAAGCGGACATTCGGCTAGAGGTGTTGAATTGCTGCGATCTGCAATCCACATCAACATATGCATCGGGTTATTATTTCCACCATACTCTAAGTTCAACCCTACTTTTTATTTAAAAAAGGAATAATTATTTAGGTGCTTCAATTAGAAATCATCACTAAATTCAAAATCATCATCAATTATAAGAT
>CAZCXC010000175.1:0-5227 GCA_964502505.1 uncultured Enterobacteriaceae bacterium | reverse complement strand
TTGACATGCGCTGGATTTACCGCATGGTATTTCTGGCAAGATATGCAGACACAGCTTAAATCCCCACTTAACATAGAATCTGAAATTAACTTTATTATCAAACCCGGTATGAGTCTTAATCAGGTTAGCGATGAATTAAATAACATGGGATTGTTAGCGCAACCTCATTACTTAATGTTAGAAGCTCGACGCCAGCAGGTGGCAGGACAAATTAAAGCGGGTGAATATATAATTACACCAGACACAACACCAATACAATTGCTCGAACAATTTGTAATGGGTAGAGTCGTGCAGCATGCAATGACTATTGTGGAGGGTTGGAACTTTACGCAATTGATGGATGCTATAGCAAAAAACGAACAACTAGGGCATACACTAGAAGATATGAATCCGGAAGCAGTAATGCATGCTATTCAAGCCCCAGGTGTATATCCCGAAGGCCAATTCTTTCCTGATACTTACCACTTTCCTGCGGACACAACAGATGTTGAATTTTTAAGAAGGGCACATGACAGATTGCAATACATACTGGCTGAAGAATGGACACAACGCGCTGAAAATCTACCCTATCAATCGCCAGCAGAGGCATTAATTATGGCTTCAATCATTGAAAAAGAGACTGGCCTTGCCTCAGAAAGGTCGCAGATTGCTGGTGTATTTGCACGCAGACTAGAAAAGAACATGTTATTGCAAACTGATCCCACTATTATCTATGCGATGGGAGATACATTCAATGGAAATATTAAACGAAAAGATTTAAAAATAGATTCACCCTATAACACGTATGTTAATCTCGGACTACCGCCAACACCTATTGCACTTGCAGGCCGTGAAGCAATTCATGCCGTATTACATCCTGCAAATGGGAAATCACTCTATTTTGTTGCTAAAGGTGATGGCAGTCATTATTTTTCAGAAACTTTGAAAGAACACAATCAGGCTGTGGCTAAATATCAGTTAAGCAAGCGTGGTAAAAATGACTGATACAAACAAAAAAGGTATGTTTATTACTCTAGAAGGCATTGAAGGTGCGGGTAAGACTACGCATGTTCCTTTTATAGTTGATTTATTGCAAAAAAATAATCATGAAGTAATCACCACACGCGAGCCAGGCGGGACTGATCTGGGTGAAAAAATAAGAGATACTCTATTAACTGATAATAACGTAACTATTAATAGGGATACGGAATTATTATTGATGTTTGCTGCCAGAGCACAACATCTACAGGAAGTTATTCGTCCAGCATTGGCAAAGGGTAAAACAGTAATTTGTGATCGTTTTACCGATTCGAGTTACGCTTATCAATCCGGTGGTCGTGGTATTGAAAGTGATAAAATTTGTCGGTTAGTTCAACTGGTACATGCCGATTTAAAACCAGATTTGACATTATTATTTGATCTGCCTGTTGAACTTGGTTTATCACGTGCAAACTCGCGAAGTAAGGCCGACAGGTTTGAATCGGAGACAATTGATTTTTTTCAGTCTGTGCGTGATGCGTATTTAAAAATTTCTAAAGCTGAACCTGAACGGGTAAAAATTATTGATGCAACAAACGATATTCAATCGATACAAGATGATATAAACAAAATATTTTTGGAAGAGGGAATATGTTGACTGTTTTACCCTGGCATGAGGAACAATGGCAGCAATTGCAATTGGCTAAAACCAATGATCGTTTACCGCATGCACTATTACTTGAGGGGCCAAAAGGTATTGGTATAAGTCATTTTTCGCAATGTATAGCACATAATCTACTTTGCCAATCACATGATACTTCTATTTTATCATGCGGCAATTGTAAAGCCTGCCATTTACTTCATGCGGGGAATCACCCTGACGTTCGTTTCATAGTACCGGAAGAGCAAGGCAACCAAATTAAAGTAGATCAAATTAGAAAATTGATTGAATTTATTAATCTCATGAGTCAATACGGGCAATATAAAATTGCAATCATAAAGCCAGCTGACAACATGAATAAAAGCACAGCCAACACATTACTCAAAACACTTGAAGAGCCACCAGCACAATCATTAATTATACTTTTAAGTCATCGACCTAACTTATTGCCGATAACTATCCGTAGTCGTTGTCAAAGTATAAGATTCAATCCGACTTTCGATAAGGCATCAATCAAATGGTTGCAAAATAAAATTAATGATATTGAAAAAACAAACGAATTGCTAAAAGAAGCACAGGGGGCACCCTTAGCGGCATTGGCATTAAGCGAAAATGATATATTGGAGCAGAGAAATTCAATCCTTAGCGATTTGAAATTGCTGCAAGATAAGCAATGCGACCCTGTTGAAATAGCAGCTAAGTGGAACAAATACGATGCGGCTAATGTTTTACAATCATTACTCCAGATATTCAACACAATGACAAAGGTCAAATTGAAGAACAAGACGGACAAAATGATTGAAAAGGGCACATTTACAAGGTTGCAACAATTGGCAAATGGATTAGACTTACGAAAATTAATACTGTGCCATGATCTAATATTGAAGAATTATAGTTTGGCAACAAGCAATATTAGCTATAATACGCAGGGCTTGCTGGAAGATTTCATTGTTTACTGGCAACAATTAGGCAACCAACATGGGGAATAATTAAATATGAGCGCACCAGGTGGACGCGACCCGAGGCAGGGTATTTTATCACTGACAATTCGTGATAAAAGCGCACTTTACGCATCGTATATGCCCTTCATTCTAAATGGCGGATTATTTATACCCACTGCCAAGACCTATAACATCGGCGATGAGGTCTTTATGCTTCTTACCCTAATGGATAGTAAAGAAAAATTACCTGTCGCTGGAAGCGTTGTCTGGATTACCCCTGTGGGCGCACAAGGCAATAAAACAGCAGGTATCGGTGTTCAGTTCAGTAATTTGGACAAAGGTGCTACCAAGGGAAAAATAGAAAAACAGCTGGCCGGGGCACTTTCATCAGATAGACCCACGCATACGATGTAATTAAGAGGCTGTCTCTAAGCCATTTTAGACGGCATTCTGACAGCATTTCCAATGGCTTCCCTGCTCGTTGACTCACACTGTCACATCCCCCTGCTAGGGGAAGATACTCATATTGATGTTGTTCTGAATACCGCCAAACAGCTGGATGTTGGACATATGCTCTGTGTCTCTGTGGATCTGGATACTTGGTCCAAAATACTGGAATTAGCCCAAAAACATGCCAATATCTTTGCCTCAGTGGGCTTGCACCCTAATAGTCAGGTGGAGGAGGAACCGCTGGTCGATGCATTAGCAGAATTGGCTAACTCAACCGATGTCGTCGCTATCGGTGAGACTGGTCTTGATTATTATCGCAGTGAAGGCGAATTAGAGTGGCAGCGGCAGCGGTTTCGGACCCATATCCGGGCGGCAAAAAAAGTAGAAAAGCCACTTATTATCCATAGCCGTGAGGCAAGAACTGACGTCATAAAAATCCTGAAGGAAGAGGGGGCAGATAATGTGGGTGGCGTCATGCACTGTTTTGTCGACGACTGGGAAACAGCTGAAAGTGCTATGAAGCTAGGGTTCTATATCTCATTTTCCGGCATAGTGACCTTCAAAAATGCAAAAGAAGTACAGGAGGTAGCAAAAAAAGTCCCCCTTGAGCGGTTATTGATAGAGACTGATTCACCCTACCTCACACCCGTACCTTATCGGGGAAAACCAAACCAGCCAGGTTATGTACGGTACGTGGCAGAGTTTTTAGCCGAGCTTAGAAATGAGGAATACGCAGCTATCGCAGAACAGACCACGACAAATTTTTTCCAGCTATTTAAAGCAGCAAAACAATAAAATACTATTAAATATCAAATAATTAAAGATAATACTTCGAGTGATTTATTGATTTTTTCTTGGCCGGTGTAAAAGTGTGGAGAGAAACGAATACCACCACTTCGATGAGCACAAATAACATTGTTTTCCAATAGCTTACGATGAATCTGCGCGTGATCCTGGCCTACCATTTTAAAGGTAACAATGCCTGATCTTAGCCTTTCTAGTGTTGGGGTTATAAACTCAAGTCCATCTATATCACTAAGTTTATCAATAAGATAACTTGTATTATTAAGGATGGTTCTTTCTATTTTTTCAATCCCAATCTCAGTTAAAAGCGACAAACTGGCTGAGAATGCGTGAATACCCAGCATGTTTGGGCTGCCGCATTCGAACCGACGGGCACTGCTGGCAATCTGCCATTCTGTAGCATCATAATTGCTATAATCTTCGACCATATGCCAACCATACTGGTGTAATTCAAGTTGATCTCGCAGCTCTGACCGGCAGTAGAATAGGGCGATTCCTTCTGGTCCCAACATCCATTTATGGGCATCAGCCATCACAAAGTCGGCGTGGATAGCCTGGACATCAAAATTGAGCGCCCCAATAGTTTGAATAGCATCAACACAGAAGAAAATGCCTGCATCCTGACAAAATTTACCTAATTTCTCCAAATTAAGCCGCAAACCCGTCCCATACTGCACTGAACTGATGGCTAAAAGGCGTGTTTTATCATTACAGGCAGAAATTAAGGCATTTTCCGGATCATCAGTATCCGTAATATTAATGGGTCGATATTCGACTTCATGTTTTTCCTGGACTTGCCAGACAATGCGATTGGACGGAAATTCTTGATCCGTACCAACAATGTTTTCCCCAGAGCACCAGGGGATGCCACTTGCTACGACTGATAGAGCCTCGGATGTATTCTTTAATAGGGCAATATCATCAGCCGTGGGTGCATTGATTAAAGATTTTAGTTGTCCACGTAAAGTTGTTTCCCTGGCCATCCATTGGGGATAATTTTGTGCGCCAAATCGTATATTTTCTTCTGCAAAAGATATAACCGCATCAGCAGTACGCTTTGGCCAAGGTGATACGGCAGCATGGTTCAGGTAGAGCAGGTCTTCTTGCTGAGGGAATTCTGACCTGTTTAACCCTTCAAATTGATTATCCATATCCATGCTACTGCGCATAATGTATATTATGTTAAATTATAGATAGTAATACAGTAATCATACCTACAAAGGCACCTACTATCCCCAACACCACAAGTTTATTAATATTTCTTATTCCCCTTGATCTGATGGTAATTTATTCTTTGCCTCAGCTGCCTCTTTAGTCTCAACACATATACCGCCCTTACCTTCATCAACCATAGACCAGAGTTCACCCACTGCCGCACCAGGCAGTAAGATAACAGGGGCAAAGAAAATTTTCC
>CAZCXC010000174.1:0-1907 GCA_964502505.1 uncultured Enterobacteriaceae bacterium | reverse complement strand
TAAATCGGATAAACCATTTAGTCCGCCTCTGCCTTTAAAAGTGATTTCCAGTTCATCTTTTATGAAAAAACAGGTAGCGAAGTTTCTGGCTTATGGGAGATGTCCTGAAAGAGTAGAAGGTGTTTAAAATCCGGAATTATTATTTATCCCCCGTTATGACATATAAAGGCATGGTCTCGAATGCATGTAGATAACTAGGCTACAATGTCGAGATGATGCAATAGTTGACTATAGAGGTATTGCCATGAATAAAGACGAACACCAATCTCCATATATTAATTACATCTCCTGGAGTCGTATGGAGGTTGAAGGTGTGGGAAAGGGTAAGGATTTCAAGCTTTGGCCGGGTGGTGGTCGGCAATGGGACTGGCGGGAAACCGATACACACCATGTGCCCGGGATTCAACCCGCTGATGTTGAAGAGTTACTCGACAATGGCAGTCAGACAATTGTTTTAAGCCGGGGAATGTGGTTGGCGCTGCAAACATGTCAGGAGACGATAGATTTGCTTGATGAAAAACATATTCCGGTACATATCGTCGAGACGAAGGCAGCAGTAAAAATTTATAACGATTTAGTTGCGGATGGACAAGCTGTTGGTGGGTTGTTCCATTCGACATGCTGAATATTATGAATAGCAAACAATTACCTGTGGTTGGTGTTTGATCTTTATTGTTTGCCATTGTCGGATTGGTAATGATGATTCATGATGGAAACTGTTAATGAAAAGGACTTAAGTGGCTTGAAAAACAATTCTAAGGACTCTCCCGTATGGGGGGCTTACTTGCCAACCGGGAAGAGAAAAATATTGCGCATGTTGGTTGCTCTTGGTTTGGGGCATGGTGTTGTAAAAAAATTTCTGGAAAACATCTGGTTATCTGAGGACGCGACAACACCTGTTGATATTATATATGGAGAAGGTCCAGCCAGGTTCAAATTAAGATTACATCCGCGAGACAGTGGCACTGAAAGCAGAATACTTTTTAGTTCACGCACCAGGGATCGAGATGAAATTCAGTGGCTACGCAGTCACCTGAAACAGGGTGACACATTTCTTGATATCGGCGCGAACGTTGGATACTACACAATGTGGGCAGCGGCACTTGGCGCCGCGCGAGTAATTGCGGTCGAACCAAATCCGAATGCTTTTGAACGCCTTACATTTAATGTGCTTGCCAATAGTTTTGAAGACCGGGTAATAAAGGAATGTGTAGCCGTCGGCACATCTGCTGGTAATGCAGTTTTATCTATTCCGGGGAGCTCAATTGGTGGTGGCAAACTAGGAGTGGTAGATAACCCACGAGAGCAATTCCAGGTGCAACAACTTGGTTTAGCGGCCTTATTAGAATCACACGGAGTAGATCGCGTTGATATGATGAAGATCGATATCGAAGGTATGGAGGCGGCTGTTCTGTTGCCATTCTTTAAGGATGCACCATCAGAGTTATGGCCAAAGGCTGTCGTAATCGAGCATATAAGTCAGGAAGAATGGGAGCAGAATATTTTGGACTATATGTTGGAGATCGGTTACAGGAAGTTGGCCAAGACACGTTCTAATACTTTACTTAAATTAATTTAAATTAATAGACCTCCTTACAGCATCTCGTGCTTAGAGGAACTACCATAAAGGCAATGTTATGAAATTGATTGTATTAATATCTGCATTATTATTTACGGTAAGTGCCTCTGCCGAAATCCTTAAATGGACGGATAGTGATGGCAAGGTACATTTTGGTAATAGGCCACCAGCCGATGCGAAAACTTCAATTGTAGAAGTTCGAATAAATACCTATGAGAGTCCGAGTATTGAGGCCTTGCAGGAAGTTCTGAATCCAAGAGATAAAGTGGTCATGTATAGCGCTGAATGGTGTGGTGTTTGTAAAAAAGCCAAAAAATATTTTAAGGAA
>CAZCXC010000173.1:0-3302 GCA_964502505.1 uncultured Enterobacteriaceae bacterium | reverse complement strand
TATCATCTTTTTCCAGAGTATCAGTAATACGTTGTTTGAATCGCTGGATTCGTTCCTGATTAATTGATTCAACCGTTGGCATATGCATACGTTCAATCTTCTTACTTGTCACTTTTTCAATTATGCGTAACAAATGTTGTTCACGGTTTGTTACAAATAAGATTGCTTCGCCTTCAACCCCGGCTCTTCCTGTTCGACCAATACGATGTGTATACGCCTCCGGATCATTAGGGATATCGTAATTAATAACATGACTGATTCGTTGTACATCAAGCCCGCGAGCAGCTACGTCGGTTGCGATCAACATATCAATCTTGCCGGATTTCAATCGACTAATAGTTTGTTCGCGTAACTTCTGCGTGATGTCTCCATTCAATGCAGTACAGGCATAACCACGTGCAGCAAGTTTTTCGGATAATTCAACCGTTGCGATCTTGGTGCGTACAAAAATGAGGATTGCATTAAAGGTCATACTTTCAAGGATCGAGGTCAAGGCTTCAAGTTTTTGTCTGCCGTTAACCAACATGTAACGTTGTCGGATCGTATCCGCGGTAATACTTTTTGATTTGATCGTTATCTGCTCGGGATTATTTAAATATTTTTTTGAAATCTTACGAATTGGTGCCGGCATGGTGGCAGAAAACAAAGTTATCTGACGTTGTGCGGGTAACTGCTCGAGCACCCATTCAACATCATCAATAAAACCCATGCGTAACATTTCGTCAGCTTCATCAAGTACCAGACAAGTTAATTTGTCTAACTTCAAAGTACCACGACGCATATGGTCCATGACCCGGCCCGGCGTACCAACAACCACATGCACACCTCGTTTCAATTGGCGCAACTGCACGCCATATTCCTGACCACCATAGATAGGTAAGACATGGAAGCCTTTAAGGAAAGCTGCATAACGTTGAAACGCTTCCGCAACCTGAATGGCAAGTTCGCGTGTAGGCGTTAAAACCAAAATCTGTGGCGTTGTCAGTTTGAGATTAATTTTTGTTAACAGCGGTAAAGCAAAGGCTGCTGTTTTACCGGTGCCCGTTTGTGCCTGCCCAATAACATCCCGACCTTCCAAAACAAATGGAATAATTTCAGCCTGAATTGGAGAAGGTGTTTCATAACCTACTTTATCGAGCGCCTTTTTAATAGGTGTAGACAGTGACAGCTCGTCAAATGACAGCGCGGAGGGATCAGTATTGTTCATGAGGTTTACCTTATCACTGTTACTACGACATAACCCTTCCAAATATTAATTTTGAAGTTAAATATCGTAAGGTGGGACGTTTGCTATGTCGTTGCTGGCAACCTGTGTGGATTGGGTTAATCGGACATAATTATTATAAAGCGTTCTTATTTCCTGCACGTAAACGACAGTTTGACCACAGCGGCAATTGCGTATTATTTCACCTTCTTTTTCAAAAGGGCGTGCTAAAACCAACATTGCCTTTTCGACATTATCAAACCATTTGTTTTTATCCAGCCCCATTTCTATTGCCAATGAGCGCGCGCTTTTTATTCTATTAAACCCTGCATTATAGGAGGCAAGTGAAAACCAGGTTTTTTCCTCCAGCAATAGTTCTTCTTCAAACTGATCACGTAACATACCTAAATACTTGACACCGGACCGTATGCTGCTTTTTGGATCGTAGACATCTTTTGTTTTAAGGTCTTCAGCTGTCTCTGGCATGATTTGCATCAAACCTTCTGCGCCAGCATAAGAAACCGCTTCTGGATCAAACTGACTTTCCTGATACATTTGAGCAACGATTAAACGCCAATCAAAATCATATTTTTCTGCATATTGCTTAACGATTTGATCATAAGGTGATAGCGGTTCAGCACTTGCGAATATTGTATTGCTTTTAGCTTTTCGCCGCTCAAAATATCGAGTATAAAGTGCGTTATAAAATTTATGTCGATAATTTTTATTTACAAATTCGTTTGCTGCAGATAACAATAAAGTATCTGACGAACGGGCAGCCCATGCAATAGGAACGGGTTCACTTAAAGCGAAAAGCGCTTTAACTTCAAAGGCTCCCAAATTTTCTGCTTTAAATTGATGGCTATCCATAATCGTTAAGTCATACATACCTTTGGATACCATGTATAAAGTAGATTTTGTGTTTATTCCCTTGTCTGAAACTACAATTTCAAAATTTATACCTTGTTCCTGAATACGTTTCAATAAATTCCAGTAAGGAGTTTCAGGTGGCATGACTATGCGCCTGCCCTCCAGATCTCTTATATCAACTACTTTATTATCTGAGCTACGACCAACTATAACTGGCGCAGAATAATTATAAGCGTTGGTAAAACTAATGTTTTCATTCTTAATACTATCGAGTGGCAATGATGCTGCGATAATATCTCCCTTTCCTTGTAACAATAATTCCTGCATCTCCTGATGTGATTTTGCTATCACCATATTGACGCGCATATTTTTTGATTTTGCAAACTTTTTCACCAAATCATATTCGAAGCCCCTTAGTCTGCCTTCTTCAAAATAATAATTTGATGGACTTTGATAAGTAATAACTCGTAAAATTTTACGCAGACGCATATTGGGCAAATCATTCAAATGCACGTCTGCTAATCTCATGTGAAGATGGTTTTTATTTAAAAACCGATTGAGTTCTTTATGTAATTGGTGTGCTTGTAATCGGACGGCCCAGGTTTTTATTTCTTTATCAGACAAATCAAAAGCTGCGGTCAACTCTTGATGCTGTGGCAAGTAATTTTCTAAAAAAGTGCTGTTTGCTATGGTTACATCATATTGGCCTATTGCCACCCTTTGCATTATTGTTTCCTGTTCTATGTATTCAGGTATGTCTAATAGATCCATCCCCCTATGTTTTCTTGCCATATCCGCCATCACGTCCCAATGCGGAGATGACTTTTTCAAGGCTACCTGGCGTGACTGTAAATCTTCCAGTGAATTAATATCTGTAGTGTCTGTCCGCACAACAACCTGTTGACCGATATTCGTCCAGGCAGAGGTAAATTTAACCTGCCCTCTTATGCCGCCAGTGATGGATGCTCCTTGACCAACAATAAGATCACCTTCACCAGACAATAATTTAGGGACTAGCTGCCAGGAATGTTTAACCTTTATCCACTCAATTTCCATTTTTGACTGAGCTGCAAACTGCTCAATCATCGACCGTTCTTCTTCGTCAAATTCTTTGCTTTTTGATTCATGGTGATGCAATACGCGAAGTCTATTTCTTTGTGTTGAAATATCGGGGCCTGATTGTGGTGCAATAGGCACTGCTACCACAGCAACACTGTCTGCGCGGCCT
>CAZCXC010000172.1:0-4295 GCA_964502505.1 uncultured Enterobacteriaceae bacterium | reverse complement strand
CAATGATGATGAAAAAGTTGTTATGGCTGGAATCGATAGTGAAGGTTTTCACCTGCGCATCAATAAAAGAATATACCGGATCAAATTCCAGCAGTCGGTAAGCAACAGTCAGGAAGTTAGGGCAGCAATGGTGGCAATGGCTAGAGAAAAATAAATCTGTCCCCTTTTTATTGTTTATTCCATTATGAGTGTCCGCTAACGGCCAATAGCGGACATTCATCATCACGGAACTCCTTGGCAAGATGGCCACCGGCATAGAATCAAACTTTAATTTTAGAATTCCAACCTGAACAGATTGTTTGTTGGCATGGGCTCACTCAACTCAGTTTGTTTGGTGGCAAAATAATCATCCTGCCTAGTACCCATCTGTTCGTGGAAAGAATCAGCATCATAGCCAAATTTGATCCTGCCTTCTTTATTCTTCTTCGGTGGGGGCCTCCAATCATATTCGGTCGGTGAGGACTCACGCCAACCTCCAGCACTTTGATAGATCTCTTCCAAGATAATTTCATCGTACATTGGAAGGAGTTCGGGCCGATTACCGGTCTCAGCCAGTATGATTGTTGAAGCAAGTAAGAAACCAAGCCAGACCAACAGCCTGTTTCCAGGGAACATGACGGGGTTCATGACAGCGTCAAACATTATTAACGTGCTTCCTTGCGCCACCCAAGACTTTCAAACCAGTGTTTATGAGTAGCCGAGAGCCATTTGTCCGCTTCCTTTGCCGTAACCCAGGCATTCAGAAAATTCAGCCATTCCTGTTCACCCTTGTTGACCCCGAAACCAGCCTTGTAGGAAATCAAGGGCTTCGTCATAGGCATATCAATCTTCTCTGGATATTTGAGTGCAAGAAATTCAGGCTGGGGAGAAGTTGCCACGTAGGCGTGAGCGTCACCCTCCAGGACTGCTTTCGCTGCCTCCTCGACAGTTTTGAAGGCCCTGATATTTGCCTTATCAAACAGGCGATTCGCCAATTCATACGAGACCGTCTTTGATACGACTGAGATGATAACGTTCTGCTGATTGAGTTCCTCAAGGGTCTTGATGTCACGGGTCATTTTGGTATTTGTAGCCAGGCTAATACCCGAATCAGCATACGGATTACTGAAATTGATCTTGAGCGCACGGGCCGGGGTAATGGCCCTACCACCAGCAATGATATCAATCTCGCCTTTCCTAAGAGCCGGAATAATGTCTTCCCACTTGTAGACGATGAATTTCGGCTTAACACGCATATCCTGCGTAAGCTTTTTCGTTACATCAATCTCATAACCAGAAAGGTGTCCTGACTCATCCTCCATAGTCCAGGGTACGAACAATGAAACGCCAATTCTCAGCGTTCCTCTCTCGATAATATCATCTAGGATATCTGCGTGAACCTCCACGGAAAGAAACATCAGCAATACTACTGAAGTCTGGAAAAACATTTTTAGTCTATTAATCATAATCAGATCTCAAATTAACTCAGTTAGAAAAGATTGGCTATCTCCATAAGAAAACTCAGAGAAACGGGTCATCGATACTCCATACGACCCACTGAAGGTGGCGTGGATCAGAGTTCCTTTTGGGCGGGGATGCTACCACAGGCTCTGCTGTTATTGTATCCAGTTCAATATCTCTAGCCAAATGTCCGCTTTCGCTGGATAGTTACGTTTAAGCATCTGATACGAACGTCCGCTTTGGGTCGAAAGCGGACGTTCAGGGAAAAGGACTGGAAAAGGGGACAGATTTATTTTTCTTACTTACTTCCCAAGTGATGATCGAAAAGATGACAATCTCTTCATATTAATATTGTGATGACTCCAGCATATCTTCAGCAAACAATTGCTCAAATTCAGAAAAATTCTGGACGTGACCGTCCGTAGAAACCTCCATTCCCAGTTGGCGACCAATCTGGGTGATAGAAACTATCCCTCTTGCAAAATAACCGTCACCATCCTCCTGTTGTTCAACCACAAGTGCATGATGGCGACCGACCTCTCGTAATTTTAGAATTGCATCTCGTATAGTTG
This sequence comes from uncultured Enterobacteriaceae bacterium, assembly GCA_964502505.1. Classification (GTDB taxonomy): domain Bacteria; phylum Pseudomonadota; class Gammaproteobacteria; order Eutrophobiales; family Eutrophobiaceae; genus CAZCXC01. The sequence continues at coordinate 2,283 of CAZCXC010000172.1, read as the reverse complement.
CATATTCAATATCGTAAAAATTAAATGGATTGAGTTCTGCACGAGGTGTCATAATCTGCGCTACCCGGATTTCTTCACGCTTGATTTGTTCTTTTGTAACGATTCTTAACGGTTTCTCTCCCATGATATCCCGAATAGTTATCAGTCCTGCCAATATGTCGTCTTCCCCTACCACCAGCAACAATCTCACACCAGCATGCTTCATCAGTTGCGCGGCAAAATCGATGGGACTTTCAGGATTAATGGTAATAGCTTTGACATGTTTAAAATCCGTCATAACCTTGATTGCCGGATCATTCAGGGTCACCTTGTCAGCTTTTGCTCGTAAAACCACCTGCACAGGGACATCAGGGGCGAGCTTAAAGGTCTCGAGATTGTGTGTATATGCTGCTGAGGCCGCAACCTCAGGGACCTTACTTGAAGATTTTAATTTTTCAGGTGCGTCCGGTATTTTAATAAATAAATTGGTCATAACCTGCCCCTTGGTTTTATTTGGAAATGCAGGCGATAAATATCGTCTATCTCAAGTATAGCCGCTGAGTATTTACTTGGCTTACTAATCAGTACACAGATTATTCTTTTACCCAAATACAGGCAATAAGTAATGCAGCCAAAGCAATAAAGATCGCGCCTTCTAAACGGGATTGCGTCCAGCCTGATGTCTATATGTTAAAGTAATATGGAACTATTACTTGTCTAAATTACCTGTCATGAAGTTATTTAATTCACAGCCTATTAATATTACGAAGCGTAAAAGAGCATTCGTTATGCTCAATTATTTAATTATCCTCATATTTTCTAACCCGGCATATTCTGCTGAAACCTGGCAATTTTCAGAAAAAATAAATGACGGGGATACGTATGAAAACATTACATTATCCGGGGCAGTAAAAATCATTCCGAGTAATGACGAAAACAAAAAAACGCGAGAAATATCTGGTATCGCCTGGGACAAAGATGAACAGATCTTATATGGGATATCCGATGATGGTTATATCGTACATATGAAGTTAATTGTGTCAGAAAATAATATTTTAAAAGACATTGAAATATTAACCACTTACAAACTGAAAGATGAATCTGGGAAAGACAGAGATGAATCTAATGCAGATGCTGAAGGGATAACGCTTGATAATGCTGATAATAATATCAAAGGCGATACGATCTTAAACCTGGTGCTTGATAAACCTGCAAGGGCAGAACGATTTTCAAACACGGGTGATTTTATTGGATCATTGAATTTACATTTCAGATTAAATGAATTGAGTTCAAACCAGACATTTGAAATAAATGCAGTCGCCGGTAATGCAGAATCGGGTTATATGTTTTTAACAAAAGAGAGGGTTGCAGATAAAAACCATTTAATATTCATAAATACTGACGAAGAACATGAGATTGCATTAGATAATAATGCATCCATTAACATTGTTGGTGCAGACTATATCGAGGATGGTGGTTTATATATCCTGGATAGAGCCTATACCTCAATATTGCAACCGGTTAACTATTGCATCAGAAACATAAATTCAAACATGCATATTAAAGATATTGCGTGTTTTAGTAGCGCCGATGGTTGGAATCTTGATAACTTCGAAACGATTACGCACTATAAAGATAAATATTTTCTTATAATGTCGGATGACGAAGAAAGTTTTTTTCAAAAAACGTTGGTGGTGATGTTTAAAGTTAACGATTAAATAATCATGAACAATTTAAATGTCTTGCCTGATAATTTACCTGTCCCCGCTGATGATGGTGCCTGTGATCATCTCTCAGGGCTAAAATTACCTGATATAACATTAACGACAACTTCAGGATCACAGATAAATTTATCCAAATTGAAAGAAACAGTTGTTTTATATTTTTACCCAATGACAGGACGGCCTGATATGAATTTGCCGGATGGATGGGATGCAATACCGGGTGCGAGAGGATGTACACCACAAGCCTGTGCATTCCGGGATCACCATGCTGAGTTAAAATCTTTGGGAACTGATGTATACGCTATAAGTACTCAAGCCCAGCAATATCAAAAAGAAGCAAAAGAAAGATTACATCTGCCCTTTGATCTTATTAGTGATAAGGGTCTTAAACTAAAGAAAGCACTATCACTTCCAACGTTTGTTGTAGAAAATAAAGAATTATTCAAACGTCTTACTTTGATTGTTAAAGATTCCGTCATTGCTAAAGTCTTCTATCCCGTATTCCCTCCAGATGAAAACCCGGATAATGTAATAAGCTGGTTGCAAACGAATTAAGTTTCGTTTTTGATCGCGTTTAATC
>CAZCXC010000171.1:0-2797 GCA_964502505.1 uncultured Enterobacteriaceae bacterium | reverse complement strand
TGCTTTGTCTATAGTCGACGCGATGATTTTGAGGCATGCGGTGGTTTTAGCGAAAAGCACTACGCCTCCGAAGAGATCTGGTTTTCCATAGCACTTAAACGCATAGGTAAAAAATCAAATCGTAAGTTTTGTATCATCAGCAAACCAAAAGTTATTACTTCCAGTCGTAAACTGATCTGGTTCAGCCACATTCAACAACTTGCGTTGCTGACTTTCCTTTCGTTGTTCCCCTTTATGATGCGTTACAAATGGATGTGTGGATATTGGTACAAGCGGCCGGGTGAAGGAAGTAATCAGCGAGGTTAAACAAACAATTAAAGGAGTCAGGCCTCTTTAGTTCTATATAGAGAAGATTACTATTATTTCCTAAGTTTGGTTTGCAATCCTTTTATTCTCATTTTTTTTACTTTATGAATAGTGTTCAGATTATCAGCTAATTTATTATCTCGACTCATCAATAATCTAAAATATTTTTTTGGTATTTTTATAATACGCGATTCCATACTTGCCCTCGCAAAAAGACCATATTTACCTTTGCTCTCCGGCATTAAATCCATTTCTCCAAAAAAATCTCCTTTCTTATGTTTTGAAACAACTACAATTGTTCCGTCACCCCCCAAGGCTAATAGTTCAATATCACCTGCCAGAATAACGTACATATATTCGGCAGAGACGCCCGCTTTAAATATAAATTCATTTTGCTTATAAGTAACAACTGGGGCCCAATCTCTTATAGTGAGTAGTTCTTCATGATTGAGGCTATTAAACATGGGTAGACTCATGATCATGTCACGACCTTCATCAGGCGGGAAACGGCCACTGATTTTCGTATGTCCTTTTATGGCTTCTAAGGCACGTTGTTTGTCTATTCTGAAAACTTTTGCGGGTAAATAGGCGCGCACAGAGGCTGTACGCTTGACAGGCTCTGCACTTAATACGACGTTTTCACCAAAATATTCACCAGCATGGAGGGTGTCAACATATATATTACCTTTATCAATCCCACCTTTAATATAAACTTCTACCGAGCCCTCAAGAATTATATACATGCATTCACCGATCTTAGCTTCGTCAATGATATTTTCTTTGGATGCGTAATCCTCGATACCATTTTGGGGTGCGTCTAAAAGCTGCTGTAGTTCAGTTTCTGTTAGCGGACTAAAAATATCCAACTTGCGTAAATGTTGTGGTTGCAAATATTCAAAATACACTTTCATAGTAATGATATAGGGTCCCAATAGATAATTTGACACAGACATCAGTAATATGGGTACGGGATATCGTATACTTTACATAATAAATAAACCAGCATTAGGAGTGAGGAATATAAGCAATAAAGGTTAACTATCAATTAAAGAGGTCTGACACCTTTAGTTTTTAGAGCAGTCAGAGAAAAACTGGCTTTATTATATTATGGACTACGACTGCAAACGGGCCCTGGAATTATTGAGAGCCCAAATTGTTTGCGAACCAAAATAATGGCACGCCGCTTCCGTTGAAAGTCTCCCTTGAAATTTTCCAGATGCTCTAAAAGATCGGTAATATTAAACTTTGCTTTTTCAACCAGACTGAGTGCCTGTTCCATTGCATCGTTGTCGTCTTCCTCAATGAAAATCTCAAGTAAGGAAATGATTTCATCTTGAACTATCACATCTATTTTCTAATGTTAACGCAACTGGCTATCCTTGCTACCGCGTCGATTATAACCAGTGGGAGTAGTCTGTTGCTCGTCCTGTTCTGACTGGCAGTTAACACATAAGCGAACACCGGGGATAGCCTTGCGTCGTGCTTGCGGAATATCGGCACCGCATTCCTCACAATGCGTCAAGCCCTCGCCTTTGGGCAAACGACTCTTGGCCAGCTTTATGGCATCTTTAACACTGGCATCAATTTGATCCTGCACCGCCCCGTCACGGGACCAACCACTCGCCATCATTCACTCCTAATGTAATATATCTTTAGGTTTGTTGCTTGATTTAACCACAAAGCGCACGGAGAACACAGAGAAAAATTAATTCAATTAAATCTGACTTCATTGATTTGCTAAAATTACATATAATGAGATTTGTTATATAAAAATTATAAAAAGAGAAGATTCTATGATTACAGGAAATCTAAGCAATTTGTTCAAAAATCTTGCAGAGTCAGATGCTTTTGCTGTGGCCATTTTTATTACTATTATTATCCTTATTGCAGCAATCTTTTTTTTCATCAAAGGCATTATTAAAAAAAGGGCTGAATCGTACAGAAGGATAAAGATGATGACAAATATAGATGAATTGACTCATCTTTATAAAAGAAAATTTTTTTACACCTTGTTTGAATCTGAATTGGAAAGAGCTAAACGTTACGAAAAAGATCTTACTTGTGCAATTATAGAAATTGATAATTTCAATAATTTAAAAGATAAACATGGAGACCAATTTTGCAACTTAGTTGTGCAAGATATTGGGGAAATATTTACAGACGACACAAGGATTCATGATATATGTGCACGTTATGGTGATTACAGTTTCGTTTCTCTCATGCCGGAGTCAGATATTGAAGCAGCCTTGTAGTATGTAAAAGATTGCGGGGAAAGATAGAAGGAAGTAGATTTGATTTGGAAGGGACTAATGAAATAATACGTGTAACAGTTAGCATTGGGATTACATCATGTAAAGAATATTTCGAAGAGGAAATTGATACTACTAAAATATCAGATATGGCAAATAAAGCGTTAAATATAGCAAAAGAGAATGGTGGAAACAGAGTAGAATGCTTTACAAAAGATAATTCATAACATCCTTAAGAAAAA
>CAZCXC010000170.1:0-5223 GCA_964502505.1 uncultured Enterobacteriaceae bacterium | reverse complement strand
GTAAATAACTGTAAATTATATGGAAAACAATAAGATAAAAGCACTGAACTTGGTTCCAATGGTGGTTGAACAGACCGCACGGGGTGAGCGTGCCTACGATATTTATTCACGCTTGTTGAAGGAACGGGTTGTGTTTTTGGTCGGGCCAGTGGTAGATGAAGTAGCCAATCTGATTGTGGCTCAATTGTTATATCTGGAATCCGAAAATCCAGACAAGGATATTCATCTCTATGTTAATTCTCCAGGTGGTGATGTTTCTTCGGGACTGGCAATTTACGACACTATGCAATTTATAAAGCCTGATGTTAGCACTATGTGTGTTGGCCAGGCAGCGAGTATGGGTGCCTTGTTATTGGCCGGTGGGGCAAAAGGTAAACGTTATTGTTTACCACATTCACGTGTAATGATTCATCAACCATTAGGTGGTTTCCAGGGTCAGGCAACGGATATTGATATTCATGCACGTGAAATTCTTAAAGCACGAGAACGCTTGAACAATATACTAGCGCTCCATACAGGTAACTCATTAGATAAAATACAAAAAGATACGGAAAGGGATCACTTTTTAAGTTCGGAAGAGGCGAAGGAATACGGTCTGATAGATGCCGTATTGACAGAACGGGTTAAAACATCGGAATCTGAGGCAACATCAACATAACGACCCGGATTGTAGATTAAATGCACTGATGACAGAGGTGATGTATGAGTGATGACAAACAGGGCAAGAGTAGCGACGGCGATCGGCTGCTTTACTGTTCGTTTTGTGGCAAAAGCCAACATGAAGTCCGTAAATTGATTGCTGGACCTTCGGTTTTTATCTGCGATGAATGTGTTGAGCTATGCAACGATATCATTCGTGAGGAAATTCAGGAAAAACCTGTCTCAGGAAGTGGTAGTACGTTACCAACCCCCCATGAAATAAAGAAAATTCTTGACGAATATGTTATCGGCCAGGAAATAGCAAAGAAGATTCTGTCAGTTGCTGTTTATAATCACTACAAACGTTTGGATCAAGGTATTCAAAAATCAGATGTTGAACTTGCCAAGAGTAATGTTCTGTTAATTGGGCCAACAGGCAGCGGTAAAACATTATTGGCAGAAACACTAGCTCGCCTGCTAAATGTACCATTCACTATTGCAGATGCAACAACGCTGACTGAAGCGGGTTATGTTGGTGAAGATGTTGAAAATATTATTCAAAAGCTTCTGCAGAAATGTGATTACGATGTTGATAAAGCGCAAACAGGCATAGTTTATATTGATGAAATTGACAAAATATCACGTAAGTCGGATAACCCATCTATTACGCGTGATGTCTCTGGCGAGGGTGTCCAGCAGGCTTTACTAAAATTAATCGAAGGAACAATCGCCTCAGTTCCACCACAAGGCGGACGTAAGCATCCACAGCAGGAATTTTTACAGGTCAATACCTCTAATATTTTATTTGTTTGTGGTGGCGCATTTGCAGGTCTGGAAAAAATTATTCAAGAGCGTTCTGAAAAGAGTAGTATTGGTTTTTCTGCGGAAGTGAAAAGTAAAGAAGATAAAAAGAGTTTAAGTGAACTTTTGCAAACAGTTGAGCCGGAGGATTTGATCAAATATGGATTAATTCCGGAATTTGTTGGTCGACTTCCTGTAGCAGCCACGCTAGACGAGCTTGATGAAGACCAGCTGATAAAAATATTGCTTGAACCGAAAAATGCAATTACCAAGCAATATGCGAAATTATTTGGTATGGAAGGTTGTGAAATCGAATTCAGGGAAGACGCCTTACGTGCTGTTGCTCAAAAATCAATGGAGAGAAAAACAGGTGCGCGCGGCTTACGTTCTATTATGGAAAATGTTTTGCTTGATACAATGTATGATTTGCCATCTCTGGACGATGTAACCAAGGTCGTAATTGACGAAGCTTCCATTATTGGGGAATCCAAACCATTGATGATTTATGAGAGTTCAGAAATGGCAAAGGCAGCACCGGATTGAGTGATTTTCAACTGCATCTTTGCAGATTGCAATTACAAGTCTTGCCAGCTTGAAATCGGCGACAGAGACCCCATATCAGCAAATATATTTTACATTTTCTCTTATAGACCACACTGAAATGTACGCCCATGAACCAAGATATATCGACCAAGTATCAAACCGGCGATAAAACTGTGTATCCTGCCTTACCCTTGCGTGATGTGGTTGTTTATCCGCATATGGTTATCCCGCTCTTTGTGGGCCGAGAAAAATCAATAGAAGCTCTGGATAAGGCAATGGGTGGAAATAAGCAAATACTGCTTGTTGCCCAAAAAAGTGCGGCTGATGATGAGCCACATGAAGAGGATATTTATACCCTAGGGACGTTAGCTAACATCTTGCAGTTGCTCAAATTACCCGACGGGACGATTAAAGTATTGGTTGAAGGTTCATCTAGAGCAAAGATCCACTCATTTATGGAGACGGATGGTTGTTTTACAGCGACTGCGCAATTGCTAGATTCAACATATAAGGACGAACGTGAACTTGACGTTATGAGTCGTTCTGCATTGAATCAATTTGAACAATATACCAAACTCAATAAAAAAATACCTCCAGAGGTTGTTTCTTCCTTAACTAGCATCGATGATGCCAGTCGATTGGCAGATACCATTGCTGCGCATATGGCGATTAAGATTGATGAAAAACAGCATGTGTTGGAATTGATCGATATTAGTGAACGATTGGAATATCTCATCGGTTTAATGGAATCGGAAATTGAATTACTCCAGGTTGAAAAACGTATTCGTGGGCGAGTAAAGTCACAAATGGAAAAAAGCCAGCGAGAGTATTATCTAAATGAGCAAATGAAGGCAATACAGAAAGAGCTGGGTGAAATGGAGGAAGTACCTAATGAGTTAGAGGACCTTGCCCGAAAAATTGAAGAAGCTGGTATGTCAAAAGAGGCTAAAGGGAAAGCCACTGCGGAATTAAACAAACTCAAGATGATGTCGCCAATGTCGGCTGAAGCTACTGTAGTCCGTAATTTTGTTGATTGGTTAGTGAGTGTGCCTTGGAAGAAACGTAGCAAAGTAAGTCGCAAGATTGAACAAGCAGAAAAAATCCTGGAAGAAGATCATGATGGGCTAGAGAAGGTCAAAGAAAGAATTCTTGAGTACTTAGCAGTGCAAAACCGCGTGCGCAAAATGAAAGGGCCCATACTTTGCTTGGTAGGGCCACCGGGTGTTGGTAAAACTTCGCTCGGACGGTCTATCGCTCGAGCAACCAATCGAAAATTTGTGCGCATGTCGCTAGGCGGAATACGCGATGAAGCTGAGATTAGAGGACATCGTCGTACCTATATCGGTTCCATGCCGGGTAAGATTATTCAAAGCATGGCTAAAATAAAAAAGAAAAATCCTCTCTTCTTATTGGATGAAATTGATAAGATGGCAATGGATTTTCGTGGTGATCCTGCTTCCGCATTGCTTGAAGTCCTCGACCCTGAGCAAAACCACACATTTAACGATCATTATTTAGAGGTAGATTATGATTTATCAGAAGTGATGTTTGTAACGACTGCGAATAGTTTAAACATTCCAGCACCTTTACTGGATCGTATGGAAGTCATTCGGCTGTCAGGTTATACAGAGGATGAAAAGGTCAAGATTGCAATTAAATACCTCATTCCGAAACAATTGAAAGAGAATGGACTTAAATCGGAGGAAATATCCATCAGTGAAGCGACAATAAGAGAAATTATTCGTTATTACTCTCGAGAAGCAGGTGTGCGTAATCTTGAACGAGAGATTGCTAACATTTGTCGAAAAGTTGTTAAGCAGATCCTGCTGAAACCAACCAGTAGCCGTGTAACTATCACGCCAGCCCGCCTGGAAAAATTGATTGGCGTGAAGCGTTTCCGGTTTGGTCGCGCTGAAGAAGAAGATCGGGTTGGGCAGGTAACAGGTTTGGCGTGGACCGAAGTTGGCGGTGATCTACTGACTATTGAAGCAGCCGTTGTGGCAGGTAAGGGTAAAGCGACTCACACGGGCCAATTGGGTGATGTTATGAAGGAATCAATTGAGGCTGCGATGACAGTGGTCAGAAGCCGGAGTGAGTTTTTAGGGATAGAGCCTGAATTTTACAAAGAGCACGATTTCCATATCCATGTCCCGGAAGGGGCCACTCCAAAAGATGGGCCAAGTGCAGGAGTAGCTATGTGTACAGCTATAGTGTCGGCGCTCACTGGTATTCCTGTCCGGTCAAATGTTGCAATGACTGGTGAAATCACCCTACGTGGTGAAGTTTTACCAATTGGGGGCCTTAAGGAAAAATTACTCGCTGCATTGCGAGGTGGGATAGAAATAGTGTTAATACCGTCGGAAAATGAAAGAGAGTTAGTCGAAATTCGAAAAAATATTAAACAGAATCTGGATATCCGGCCAGTTCGTTGGATTGATGAAGTTTTGGAAGTGGCGCTACAAAAAATGCCAGAACTTTTACCTGAAAGAAAAAAATCTGCGGAACTTGTTAAGGCAGATGAACCAGACAATGATCCAAAAAATGATATGCTTAGACCTCATTGATGATGTTTTTGGTTTAGATTGTATCAAAATGTTTCGATCCTTATAACGCTTATCCCGCTTGACGTACAGCAGGGCAATTGGTATAAAACCCACGCTAGGACTCAACCTTGCCTCGTTTAGGATTACAAAAACATGTTCTACGAGTAAAAATTGCTCTTGGAAATTACACTTAGGGGAAATACAACATGAATAAAGCTGAAATGATAGATGCAATTGCTGAATCTGCAGATTTATCCAAAGCTTCCGCTGGTCATGCGCTGGATGCTGTAATTGGAACAATAACAAATGCTCTGAAAAAGGGTGACACGGTAACATTAGTCGGGTTTGGTACGTTTTCGGTTCGTAAACGTGCTGCAAGGGTAGGACGTAACCCAAGGACTGGCGAAACCATACAAATTAAAGCTTCAAAGGTTCCTGGCTTTAAGGCTGGAAAAGCACTCAAGGTTGCCATAAACTAGCGCGCCTCCTTTTGTGGGTGCTTAGCTCAGTTGGTAGAGCGTCGCCTTTACACGGCGAATGTCGGGAGTTCGAGCCTCTCAGCACCCACCAAGAACTTCCGGAGTGGTAGTTCAGTTGGTTAGAATACCGGCCTGTCACGCCGGGGGTCGCGGGTTCGAGTCCCGTCCACTCCGCCACTAATTATTGCGGGCGTTCCTGAATGGGTGCGCCCGTTTTA
>CAZCXC010000169.1:0-2364 GCA_964502505.1 uncultured Enterobacteriaceae bacterium | reverse complement strand
GTATTTTGATTGGAACGTGTGTATTTAGTCAAGTTATAAATATCAACACCAGGCTCACCTGTAATTACCTCGTCATCATTGGCACGCACAACTATGCGACCTGCATCGACTGAATCAACCACACCACCCCGTTCACATATGACCGTTACCCCAGAGTCTATTGCTACTACTCGTTCAATGCCTGTCCCTACCAATGGTTTTTCGGAGCGCAAAGTTGGTACTGCCTGGCGTTGCATATTTGAACCCATCAACGCGCGGTTCGCATCATCATGTTCTAAGAAGGGGATAAGCGATGATGCAACAGAAACTATTTGCCTTGGAGATACATCCATATAATCAATTTTATCCGGTGTTGATAAAGTAAATTCGTTTTGATAACGACTGGAGATCAACTCATCAACTAATCGTCCTCTTGCATCAAGTGATGCATTAGCCTGCGCAATAACAAATTCACCTTCTTCAATGGCAGAAAGATATTCTATATCTACTGTTGCCTTACCATTCACTACCTTTCTGTAAGGTGTTTCCAAAAAACCATATTCATTAGCACGTGCATATATTGCCAATGAATTGATAAGTCCAATATTTGGTCCTTCCGGTGTCTCAATAGGGCAGACGCGACCATAATGTGTCGGATGTACGTCTCTAACTTCAAAGCCTGCGCGTTCACGTGTCAGACCACCGGGACCAAGCGCAGATATGCGACGTTTATGGGTAATTTCAGATAAAGGATTATTCTGATCCATAAACTGCGATAACTGACTTGATCCAAAAAATTCCTTCATCACGGCAGAAACCGGCTTGGCATTGATGATCTCTTGTGGCATCAAACCCTCTGATTCAGCTAAACTCAATCGTTCCTTCACCGCACGCTCAACGCGTACCAGACCAATACGAAATTGGTTCTCCGCCATTTCTCCTACACTTCTTACTCGTCGATTGCCTAAGTGATCAATATCATCAATCGTGCCCTTACCATTACGTATGTCAATCAACACTTTTAACACACAAATTATATCTTCTTTAGACAGGATACCTTCACCTTCTATTTCCATACGACCTATCCGACGATTGAATTTCATGCGACCCACTGGAGATAAGTCATATCGGTCCGTACTAAAAAACAGATTTTTAAACAGATTTTCTGCAGCGTCTTTGGTTGGTGGTTCCCCTGGACGCATCATGCGATAAATCTCAATCTGCGCCTCCAGAGGCGTTGTCGTTGTATCTATTCGCAATGTGTCGGCGATATACGCACCTCTATCCAGATCGTTTATGTAGAGTGTTTCAATCTCCAACTCAGAACCTGAAGCAAGAGATTCAAGCAATTCTTCCGTAATCGCAACATTTGTACCAGCAAGTAACTCTCCGGTCTCTTTATCAATAACATCTTTAGCTAATACTTGCCCAATTAAAAATTCTTCTGGTACAAGTAATTTTTTAAGTTTCGCTTTTTCCATCTCGCGAATATGGCGGGCAGTAATTCTTCTTTCCATATTAACGATAACGTTACCTTTCTTATCCTTAATATCAAAAGAAGCTGTCTCCCCACGTAAACGTTCAGGGATCAATTCCAAGTTTATCCCCTTCTTAGTCAGCGAATATTTATTAGTTTCAAAAAATATTTCGAGCACTTCCTCTGTAGTAAACCCAAGTGCACGCAACAAGATAGTGGCCGGGATTTTACGACGTCGATCAATGCGACAATACACCATATCCTTTGGGTCAAATTCAAAATCCAGCCATGATCCACGGTAAGGAATCACACGTGCCGAGTAGAGCAACTTTCCAGAAGAATGGGTTTTACCCTTATCATGTTCAAAAAACACGCCTGGAGAACGGTGTAATTGAGAAACAATAACACGCTCTGTCCCATTAACAACAAATGTCCCGGTTCTGGTCATTAAAGGCATTTCACCCATATAGACTTCCTGCTCTTTGATATCTTTCACGACCTTATCTTTTGGACTTGACTCCTTGTCATATATCACCAGACGTGTCTTGACACGCAAAGAGGCAGCATAGGTAATACCTCTCAATTGACATTCTTTTACGTCAAAGACTGGATTAGCAAGACTGTAACTCACATATTCCAATGCAGCATTACCAGAATAACTTTCAATCGGAAACACAGACTTAAAGGCAGCATGCAATCCTTTAACTTTACGTTCTTCTTCAGAAATCTCTAATTGCAGAAATTTTCGATATGAATTTAACTGCGTTGCCAACAAGGGTGGCACATCCAAAATGCTTGTGCGTTTGCCAAAATCCTTGCGTATACGTTTTTTTTCAGTGTAGGAATAAGCCATTATGAATCCTCACAAACTATTTTTAGGTTCATTGGACAAGCTTGCTCATTAACGT
>CAZCXC010000168.1:0-3023 GCA_964502505.1 uncultured Enterobacteriaceae bacterium | reverse complement strand
TCCTGACTTTCTCTACCCCCTATATCCTTATAGTCGTCCTGCATTACTCTCGGTCTCCGTTCCTGACTCGACTCTACCGATTACTTCCATGTAATCGTACCTTCTACTTCCTGTAGTCGTTCTGTCACCCGTGTTTCTTTTGTAAAGTGTCTTTTCAATATAGACCGCGGTATTGAAATTGTAAAAAGTAATTGATAAATAAAACTTGAATTTTTTGCTCTGTTAATAATTCATTCAAATTTGCAATTTTAAAACCGCGGACTATATTAAATGAATCACCTTAAACAAAGGACGACTAAAAATATGCAGTTAGTATATGATGTACAGGATGACGTACATGGATGTACTAATACTACGAGCGCAGGATGCGCAGGAGCATGGACAGCGTAAGCGGTAAACGTCAAGAACATTTTCTCGAGCAATTACCGAACGACCTGTTCCTTTTTAATTAATATGTTTGACAACATCAGAAAACTCTTAAAACACAATGACGAATTTATCCCATTACCAGTGGGATATGACTCAAAGGTTTTCAATCAAGTAATGGAACACGCAATAACACCAGAGCAACAGACCAAGGTATTACGCACCACCTATCATCTAACCCAGCTTTGGAGGGGTGGTGAAACGGCGCACATACCCCAAATTATTGTTATGGTCGATGCAACTTATCCGCACCTGGAATTTATGGCCGATCATGAAATCTTTGGAACAGACTGGTTGGCCGAATTGGCAATAGTAATGCAGCTTACCGCAGGTTCCGCAGATGGCCTGGTAGGCCAGTCGGAACAATTCAAACAACTCATGCGTGAAGCATATGAAAATGTGAAGTCTGATTAACTAGCACCAATAGTGGAATAAAACTACCTGAAATTTGCAATTTAAAAACCGCGGACTATATTTAAAAAACCACCTTCATAATACAAATTAATTACTAAAATCATAAGGACGTTAAAATGACTGCAAAAATAATTGATGGTAAAGTTATCGCAAAAACTGTTCTCGAAGAATGGAAAGAGCATGTTGAAGACTTAAAAAAGAAAGGTATTACTCCTGGTCTTGCAGTTATTATTGTGGGAGAAAATCCAGCTTCTAGAGTGTATGTCAAAAATAAAATTAAAGCATGCAAAGAGGCAGGTTTACATTCAGAAGTACATGAAATGCCAAATGACACTAGTGAGAAAGTCTTGCTGGAAAAAATTCAGGATTTAAATGGTGCTTCTGAAATTCACGGTATTCTTGTTCAATTACCTTTACCCGATCATATTGATGATGACAAAATTCTGGAAAAAATTTCTGTTAATAAAGATGTTGATGGCTTTCATCTATATAATATGGGAGCACTGGTTGTTGGTAATACAGTATTTCCACCATGTACACCGTATGGCATCCAGTGTTTGCTTGAACGGATCAATGTCCCAATAGAAGGTCAACACGCCGTGGTGGTCGGCAGGAGTAACATAGTTGGTAAGCCTGTGGCTCTGATGTTATTACAAATGAACGCTACAGTAACTATTTGTACTTCGAAAACACGGGACTTGGCAAGTATCACCAATCTGGCAGATATACTTGTAGTTGCCACTGGTAAACCAAAAATGATAACCGCCGATATGGTTAAGAAAGGTGCGATCGTAATAGATGTTGGAATAAATCGATTAGAGGATGGACGATTAGTAGGAGATGTTGATTTCGATGCTGTGAAAGATAAAGCAGGTTACATAACGCCTGTCCCTGGTGGTGTCGGGCCGATGACGATTACAAAGTTGGTAGTTAATACCATAAAAGCAGCACAGCGATCCAATATTTTGATTAAACAATACCAATTGTAAAAAAACCAACCAAATCTACCTATAATTTGCAATTTCAAAACCGCGGTCTATATTGAATGATAATTAAATCACTCCAAACTGACGTGCATGGATGCACTAATGTCGCAAGCACATGGAGTGCAAGAGCGACCCTTTTTACTATACTCTTATTAAATATGTATCTGCGAAAAGTCGTTTTCTTGATTATCTATTTTTCCCTTTATGGCTGCGGTGATTACCAAGCAGGCTATAGAGATGGTTATGAGGATAATGATAAAAAACAATGGGTCGTGTTTGGACGAGGTGAATACCTCAATGGATATTTTTCAGGTCAAGCAGGGAAATTTCAGCAAGACTGGGTTTTAGAAAATCCTGTTGAAACAAATGCCCTACAATGTCCAGACATTATAGTTCGCGCAGATCCACTCATGTTTCTACCACCTGGCTACAAAAGAATTGCGCAAGACATCTATCAAATAAGTGAGTAACTGTTAATTACCGCCCAAAATACCCCAAATAAGACCTTATTAATTTGCTCGACTTTGTCTCGAAAACTTGTACCCCAAGGGCAGGCTTCGCGCTTCCTGACGTTTTCTACCACCTACGTCCATGTAGGCGTCCTGAGTCGTTCTCGGTCTCCGTTCCTGACTCGACTCTACCGATTACTTCCATGTAATCGTACCTCCTTCATCTGACCTCCATGGATGGAGGAAATGCAGAAGGATTGTAGGAACAATCCCTACCCTGCAGTCGAATTTCAAAACCGCGGCCTGTCCCCTTTTATTGTGTGTAAAGAGCCTCTTTGTTATAAAATAAATGTATATATATAAATGTTGATATATCTGGAACTTTTCAATCCTCGAACCTCATCTAAAAGATGACATAGAGTGTATCGAGGGAAGCTATATCGAAATGAAAGAGAATAGAGAGAGGTAATAACAATGACCATTAGCTATTTAAATACATTAATCAGCCCCCCCTATCGCAATTCTTATTTTTACATTATCGACTTATTCAATTTCTGCCAGTACAGAACAATCGCACTTTAAACCTGTTACACGGGATGATGTCATCACCATCATAAAGAATACGCCGGAGGGTGAAATTCCAGATTTAGAAGGTACAGATTTTCAAGGTCAGGATATGTCTAATATTGATTTCAAAGGGGCCAATCTACATGGCGCCTATTTAAAGGCTGCAAACCTTTCTGGGTCA
>CAZCXC010000167.1:0-5344 GCA_964502505.1 uncultured Enterobacteriaceae bacterium | reverse complement strand
GCAAAGACGCCATAAACAGTTGAAGCAAAAAGGGTTTAGTGTTAATCTCGCGCAGCTTTCGGCCGATATAGCCGAACGGGATACCAGGGATAGTGAGCGTACAGTTTCCCCGCTGAGACCGGCAGATGATGCCGTTGTGATTGATACAACAAACCTCAGTATAGAGGTGGTCATCGAGCGTGTTGGCGTGTTGGTGTGTGAGAAAATGCCAGACGTTGTGTAATTCGCTAGGTATTTTCCTGGTAATAAAATTCATCAGAACCAGTTTCAATTGTTTTATCGAACATACAAAACAGTGTGGATGCGATAAAAGAGGATATTTTTTACATGAGTGAGAGTTTCGCGGAGCTATTTGAGCAAAGTCAAATCGAGGGCAAGATGCGCCCGGGGACTATCATCAGTGCGATGGTAGTTGATGTCAACCAAGATACAGTGATTGTTAATGCTGGTCTTAAATCAGAAGGCCTAATCCCCATTGAGCAGTTTTTTGATGATAAAGGTGATATTGAAGTCGTCGTCGGTGATGAGGTTGATGTTGCTCTGGATGCTGTTGAGGATGGTTATGGCGAAACCCGGCTCTCAAGGGAAAAAGCAAAACGCTTAATTGCTTGGCAGAGACTGGAAGAAGCCCATGAAGCTAACGAAACTGTCATAGGTACAATTATCGAGCGGGTCAAAGGTGGTTTTACAGTAGATGTAGATAATGTTCGGGCTTTCCTGCCTGGCTCTTTGGTTGATGTGCGTCCAGTGAAAGACGCAGGTTATTTGGAGGGTAAAACACTCGAATTTAAAGTGATTAAGATAGATCACCGTAGAAGTAATGTGGTGGTTTCAAGACGTGCTGTAGTGGAAAGCGAAAATACTGCGGAGCGGGATGCGATGCTGGAGAACTTGAAAGAAGGTGTCTCGGTTAAGGGGGTTGTTAAGAATTTAACCGACTATGGTGCGTTCCTTGACCTGGGTGGGATTGATGGCTTGTTACACATTACAGATATGGCCTGGAAACGTGTCAAAAACCCCAGTGAGATAGTTAATATTGGCGATGAAATTGAAGTTAAGGTACTGAAATTTGATCGTGAGCGTAATCGTGTATCACTTGGTCTCAAGCAAATGGGAGATGATCCATGGGCTGATTTAACCCGGCGATTTCCAGAAGGGACACGCTTGCAAGGCAAGATTACTAATCTGGCAGATTATGGTTGTTTTGTAGAACTGGAGGAAGGTGTCGAAGGGTTGGTTCATGTTTCTGAAATGGATTGGACCAATAAGAATATGCACCCATCAAAATTAGTTAATATTGGCGATGAAGTTGATGTAGTAATTCTCGATATCGATGCTGAGCGTCGTCGTATTTCTTTAGGAATGAAGCAGTGCCATGCTAATCCATGGGAGCAATTTGCGGGCACACATAACAAAGGTGACAGGGTGTCTGGCACGATTAAATCCATCACCGATTTTGGTATATTTATTGGTCTTGATGGAAATATAGATGGTTTGATTCATCTTTCTGATATCTCTTGGGCTGATGATGGCGAAGAAGCTATCCACAAATATACCAAGGGTGAAGTAGTGGATACTGTTGTATTGGCAGTGGATGCAGAACGTGAAAGGATATCTTTAGGTGTAAAACAACTGGAAAAAGATCCATTCTCCAGTTATGTTGCTGAGAACGCAAAGGGCAGTGTTATTAAGGGTGTTATTACCGAGGTTGAAGCGAAAATAGTGACACTTAGACTTGCTGAAGGGGTTGAAGGTCAACTTAAGGTATCTGATATTTCACTTGAGAAAAAGGTTGAAGATGCTCGAAATGAAGTTAAGCAGGGAGATGAGCTTGAAGTTAAAATTGTTGCAATTGACAGGAAGAAAAGGAGTATTAATCTTTCAGTAAGGGCCAAGGAATCAGACGATGAAGCTGCTGCTGTAGAAGAATATTCACCAGAAACTGGTAGTGGGGCCAAGTTGGGTGATATCCTTAAGGAACATCTGGACAATGAAGAAAGCTGATTTTGCTGCACAGGGATTTTAATAATAAAATTAAGAACAGGTTGAAATAAATATCTCTTTAACTAACTTTAAATATTAATGCCGCGCGAAAAACGAGATACTATTTATGACCAAGTCAGAGCTTATTGAATCATTAGCAAAAAGTCAGGTGCAATTGGCTTATCATGATGTCGAACTTGCGGTTAAGACAATCCTTGAACATATGGCTAATACTCTGTCCAATGGTGAGCGCATAGAGATAAGAGGGTTTGGTAGTTTTGCCCTGCATTATCGCCCTCCCAGGGTAGGTAGAAACCCAAAATCTGGCGAGCCGGTATCATTACCGGCCAAACATGTTCCTCATTTTAAACCCGGTAAACAGTTACGTGAGCGGGTCGATAATTCAATTAAATCAAAGTCAAATTTTTAGTTATTCATATCCCCGATGAGCATCAATGTATCAGGAATATTGTTTTTTCCTGGTACCTCCTGCGTCCATACAGTCATCCATACTCGGATTCGGGGCCGTGAAGCGGCAAATGGCATATACACTGCGGTTCTTCGGCTCTGGCTTTCTGCTTCGCTCTACCTCGAGAATGTGTTCCAGACATTCTCTACCTCCTCCGACCATGGAGTCGTCCTGCATCCATGCAGTTGTGTGCGCTGAATTCTGATGCAAATGGATGTGCGAATGACGCGAAGACATGGATGTCTAAGAGCGGCCTTACCCGCACAAAAAAATTCTATTTTCGGAGGTGTCCTTTATATAATAATTGGATTAGCCTAAGTTTTGAGGTGGTGTTATGTCGCAATTGATAAAGCGAATAGTTTATATAGGTACATTTATAATTGTATTGTTGCTTGGTTTTATACTTTTTTCAAAAAATAATCAGATATTAATCTTTGACTATCTTGTTGGAAGTAAAGAATGGTCTTTAGCATGGTTGCTATTTTTGAGCCTATGTCTTGGTGCCTTATTAGGTATATTATCTTGTCTGCCAACGCTGGTACGACTTAAACGCGATAAAAGAAAATTAGGAAAATTAGTTAAGGCCGCCGAGAAAGAGGTTAATAATCTACGTGTCATGCCTATGAAGGATACACATTAATGCAATTAGACTGGATGATTATTATCTTGTTATTGCCGATTACCGGGTTTGTTGGTTGGTGGTATGGGCGGTGGAGATTGCAATTTTCAGAAGTAAATAATAAGAACCGTATTCATCCTGAGTATTTTAAAGGCTTGAACTATGTATTGAATGAACAGCCCGATAAAGCCATCGAAGTATTTGTAAAAATGCTTGAAATCGATAGTGAAACGGTAGAAACACATCTCGCCTTGGGTAATTTATTTCGACGCAGGGGTGAAGTTGATCGCGCTATCCGCATTCATCAAAATTTAATTGCACGGCCAACACTAGATAAGGAACAACGTATACATGCACTTCTTGAACTGGGAATGGATTATATGCGTTCAGGATTATTAGATAGGGCTGAGAGTCTGTTTAAAGAATTAATAGAAACAGGCTCGTATACGGCGGAAGCTCACTCAGAATTGCTAGAAATTTATCAGCAAGAAAGAGATTGGGAGAATGCAATTAGTACCGCGCGTCGGCTTGAGCTGGTATCAGGTAAAACTTTAAATCCGGTAATTGCACAATACTACTGTGAACAAGCTGAAGCCTTATTAGAAAAAGGCCAGGATAAGAATGCAAGAGATAACCTGCGTAAGGCTCTTCATATAGATCCAAAATGTGCACGTGCGAGTTTGATTGAAGCAACTATGTTGCGCAACAGTGGTAAAATAAAACAGGCTATAAAAATTTATAAACATATAGAAAAACAGGATGCTGAGTATATACCGGAAGCTGTCTTGCCAATGCTTGAGTGCTATCGTGAGTTGAATAGATTAGACGAGTATATGGAATATTTACACGATGTAGTAAGCAAACATGGCGGAATTACTCCGATGTTGATGCTTGCAAAATTAGTTGCTGACCGGCAAGGAGAAAATCAAGCAATAAAATACATTACTAATGAACTAAGAAAACGGCCAACAGTAAGGGGCGTTGACCGTCTAATTGAATATGCATTGGCGCGCGCGCAAGGTGATACCAAAGAGAGTTTGATCACAATTAAGGACCTAACGGGTAAACTTCTTGAGGACCGACCGATTTATAAATGTGTTTACTGCGGATTCGATGCAAAATCTTTACATTGGCAATGCCCTAGTTGCAAAAACTGGAATACAGTGAAGCCTGTACATGGAGTGGAAGGTGAGTGATCCTAAAATAATTATACCACTTGATTATCCAGATCAGGAACAAGCTTTAAATCTGGTCAAAAAAGTTGATCCATTAAGGTGCAGGTTAAAAGTAGGTAAAGAATTATTTACCTCAGCAGGACCCGTATTAGTGGAAAATTTGGTTGCTAGAGGGTTTGATGTGTTTCTTGATTTAAAATTTCATGATATCCCGACAACAACCGCAAAGGCTTGTTGTGCATCTGCATCACTGGGTGTGTGGATGGTTAATGTTCATGCAACGGGCGGTCAGCGCATGTTAGCCATGGTGCGGGAAGAAATTGATAAACAGCAACACAAACCATTATTAATAGCTGTAACAGTTTTAACCAGTCTGAATGATGAAGACCTTGTTGCGATAGGTATAAATTATTCAGTAACAGAACAGGTCATTAATTTAGCAAGACTAGCAAAGGAAAATGGTCTTGATGGTGTTGTTTGTTCTGCACAAGAAGTTGAAACACTAAGAAATGAGTTTGGTGAAGATTTTTGCCTGGTAACACCTGGTATTCGGCCACAGGGTACAGAGCAAAATGATCAAGCGCGTACAATGACACCAATACAGGCAATAAATGCGGGTAGTGATTATCTTGTCATTGGACGGCCTATCACCCAGGCTCTCGATCCGTTACAGGCGCTGATTGCAATTGAGAAAGAAATTGAGAGTGTTGCAAGCAAAATGTAAGACGTGCACTGGCAATTACTCAACAGTTTTTTCCAGCTACAGCCTATCACCTGCATCAATACAGGTGTCCTGCATTACCAGTTTTTGTAGAAGTATCTTGTTGAACAGACACGAAATCCGAAATGCGTAAAAGTCCTTTTCAACCAGAATTACCTAAAAAATCAGGTGAGTGCATTTACTGGGGACGGCTTTATGGTAGTAGTAAGGCTTTGGCAATTTCCAATGCAATACAGGAAGTATCTGCGCCATTAGTTATCATCACCGCCGATATGCTTTCGGCCAACAATTTATTGGATGAATTAAAATTTTATACCGAAGCTAAACTGGAGATCCCTTTATTATCATTTCCTGATTGGGAAACCTTACCTTATGAC
>CAZCXC010000166.1:0-3356 GCA_964502505.1 uncultured Enterobacteriaceae bacterium | reverse complement strand
GGCTGATGAAAACGTGCAACGATTCACTTCTGGAAAAGAAGTCAATAAAGTCATAATTGTGCCTGGTCGGCTGGTGAATATGGTCATTTCATAATAAGCTAGGTACCATCAGAAGGGCATCTCTAAAAATAGTAATATTTTCGTGAGTGCAAGGAGGCACCGCGCGGAGAACCGGAGTGTATAAGTAATACATGAGGATTCGAGCACGAAGCCGACGCCGCAATCGCGGGGAAAGTACATTTTTAGAGATGCCCAGAATAATACATTGGACGTCCAAGAGGGAAATACATGATTTTGCGCTATACAGTTTTTATTCTCATCATAATGTGGCTGAATGCCTGTGGTTTTCAGCTGCGCGGAAGCAATTTAGAGGCATTACAAAATTCATCAGTGTATGTGGTATCAAGTGGCGCCAACGACTTGGCAAGAGAAGTTAAAATACAATTAGAGAATGCAGACATTAGCCCGGTAAAATCTGCTGCAGATGCTGAATACATTGTTACCCTGAGTAAAGAAACTTTTGATCGCAAAGTACTTTCTGTTTCCCCTGATACAGGCAAAGTTGAAGAATATGAAATCACCTATCGCGCTGAAATGACTATACGAGGTGCCAACGGGGAAACACTCGCCAATTCAGAGCCTGTAACAGCAGAACGTGATTATACTTTTGATGAAGGATCAGTATTGGGTAAATTTACAGAAGAAAGTGTATTGCGCAAAGACATAGCCAAACAGGCAGCAGCAACTGTGTTGAGGCGATTACAGGTTTTAACCAAATAATTCTTCCATGCGCCTAAGGGCCGAACAGCTAAAAGCAAATTTACAACGTTCAGGTCTCGCTCCTATTTATCACATCAGCGGAGATGAGCCATTACAATTAATGGAAATAGCTGATGAGATAAGACGCTGTGCCCGCAGTCAAGACTATAATGAACGCATTGTGCTGGATGCTTCTGTTGGGTTTGAATGGGGTTCACTTTTACAAGAAGGAGCAAATCTTTCATTATTTTCAGCAAAGCGTCTGATTGAATTAAGACTCGGCAATACGAAACCTGGAAATGAAGGTGGCAAAGTACTGATCGAATATGCTGGAACCATATCGACTGATGATCTTTTGATCATTACTTCATCCAAAGTTGATAAGAAAACTCAGCAAACTCGGTGGTTCAAGGCGTTGGACAAAGTGGGAGTTACCATACAGATATGGCCTATTGAATTGTCGCAACTGCCTGACTGGATTCGCCAACGTATAAGAAAAAATAACAAACAGATTAGTTTGCCTGCAGCCACCTTAATTGCAGAACGGGTAGAAGGAAACTTGCTGGCAGCTAGTCAGGAAATAGATAAACTTTGTTTATTAATTGAAGAAAATAAAATTGATATTGATCATGTATTAACTGCAGTCTCTGATAGCACTCGTTATGATGTATTTACCTTAATTGAATCAGCACTTGCAGGTAATTCAAAACGAACTGTACAAATGTTGAATGGATTACGCAGTGAAGGTGTTGACCCCGCTGCTGTTTATGGTGCCTTGTTATGGGAATACAGACGCTTATGCTCAATGGCGTATCTTCTTGATACAAATACATCTTTAGACAATTTATTTTCCAAGTTTCGTATTTGGGATAATAAACGCAAACAGGCTGTCAAAAGTGTTTTACATAGACACAAGGCAAAAGATATATATAAATTATTAAGAAAAGTAATTTATATTGATAGGCAAATAAAAGGAGCTGATAGACCCTTGGTATGGGATACCTTGCAACAGTTTTTGTTGATCCTTGCAGGGACACCAATAACTGGATATGAAATATAATTATCATATTTGTATTACAAGGTGTCTCTCAAAATAGGATTATTTTTGTAAGAGCAAGGAAGCACCGTGCACAGAACCGCAGTGTATATTCAATATATGAAGGATTCGAGCACGGAACTGACACGGCTATTGCGAAAAAAAGACATTTTAGGAGATAGCTTTGAATAAATTATTTTTTCATAATGGATATAAATAAATACATTACAGAAACAGGTAAACGCGCACGTGTTGCCGCACGCAGCATGGCGCATTTAGAGACTGATGCAAAAAATAATGCACTGTTAAAGATCGCAGAGATCATTCTCACGCAACGAGAGAAATTATTAAAAATCAATAAATCTGATATGGATGCAGCTAGAGAAAATAATCTTGATGCCGCTTTACTCGATCGTTTGGAACTTACACCAGCAAGAATTGCAGCGATGGCCGATGGCTTGCGAGAAGTAGTAAAACTTACTGATCCGATTGGTGAAGTCACTGACATTTCTGAGCGACCTTCAGGAATAAAAGTAGGTCACATGCGAGTACCCTTGGGTGTAGTGGGCATTATTTACGAGTCACGTCCAAATGTGACAGCAGATGCTGCCGGCCTTTGTCTTAAATCTGGTAATGCCACTATATTGCGTGGAGGTACTGAAGCCCTGGGTTCAAATCTGGCAATCGCAGAATGTATCCATGCTGGTTTAGAAGAAACAGGATTACCTGTCGATGCGGTTCAGGTCATAGAAACAAGCGATCGTGCAGCAGTGGGTGAACTATTAAAAATGTCTGAATATGTGGATGTCATCATCCCGCGTGGTGGAAAAGGTTTGATCGAACGCGTTAGTGCAGAAGCACGCATGCCGGTGATCAAACACCTTGATGGGATTTGTCATGTGTATATTGACGATCGCGCAGATATAGAGAAAGCAATCAATATTGCTTATAACGCCAAGACGCAACGCTATGGAACATGTAACACGATGGAATGTTTATTGGTTGCAGAAAATGTTGCAGAAAAGGTGCTTAATAAACTTGGCCCAATGTATCAGGAAGCCAATGTTGAGATCCGCGGCTGTGAAAAATCGCGTGCAATACTCTCCGATATTAAAGTGGCAACAGAAGAAGATTACCGCACTGAATACCTTGCTCCAATCATGTCACTTCGGGTAGTGGATGATCTGGATGAGGCAATAGATCATATTGAAAAATATGGATCACATCATACCGATTGCATCGTGACTGAAGACAAAGAACGTGCAAATCGTTTTTTACGTGAAGTTGATTCCAGCTCAGTAATGGTCAATGCTTCAACCCGTTTTGCCGACGGCTATGAATATGGACTTGGCGCAGAGATTGGAATCAGTACGGACAAGTTTCACGCACGGGGACCCGTAGGACTGGAAGGACTAACATCACAAAAATTTGTAGTATTTGGTGATGGACAAATTCGCGAATCACATGTTCCCGTGAAGGCAGTGTATAATTTATCCGTGTATTGTGACTGAATGGATTGGGAAAGTTTGCGGACAGCTGTATTGATGGATGGTTTTTACCG
>CAZCXC010000165.1:0-1928 GCA_964502505.1 uncultured Enterobacteriaceae bacterium | reverse complement strand
ACTTGTTGTGGTGGCCATACTCTATAAATGGTCACTCGGCAGTCATATCGCACTGTATGCCTCTGCCCGCATGTTAATACAGCTCATTTTAATCGGGTACGTGCTTGCTTTCATTTTCGAATCCGACAATGCCTGGATAGTTATTTCTGTGCTTACGGTCATGTTATTCGCATCCAGCTGGATCGCATTACGACCATTAAAGAACAAACAGCAAAATCTGTACTGGAAAGTGTTCGTCTCTATTTCACTGGGAGGAATAGTAATTTTAATTCTAATCACACAAATCGTACTCGATTTACCAACATGGTATTCACCCTATATGGTTATTCCTTTGGCAGGGATGATCTTTTCAAATTCGATGAATACGGTCAGCCTGGCAGCTGAACGATTTGAATCTGAACTTAAAAATGCAATACCTTATGATGAAGCACGACGGATTGCACTCAATGCCTCCATGATACCCGTTATCAATTCATTTTTTGCTGTGGGGCTGGTCGCCTTACCGGGGATGATGACTGGACAAATATTATCGGGTGTGTCTCCGTTAATTGCAGCCAGATATCAAATTATGGTGATGTGTATGATTTTTGGATCAGCGGGGATATCTGCAGCGTGTTATCTTGTTCTTGCCAGAACAAGTGAGGATTAATTTTCTCTACCAAAAACTTTAACCGACATTTTGTAATGAAGCAGGCTCCCGCGCCTGCAGGCGGGTTCATTTTCTTTGCTTGTCCAAAGAAAACGAACCAAAAGAAAGTACACCCCGATGTCATGGCCTACGACATCCTTCAACACTAAACAGTTATAACGGGCACGCGCCTACATGACATCCTGTCATGGAGCCGCTCATCTGCACGTCCTGCGCAGATGACCCTATTACTATTTAGTGTCTCAGCATGACATAAGGGGAATTTTACTGCGCATACATTAACTTATGGCAATACCGAACGGAGAGGGAAAATCCCCATATAACTCGCCGTAAAGGGCGAAAAAGTTAAACAAAGATGCCTAGGAATATAAAAAAGAATTAACAATCAGGAAAGACCACCATTAATTTTTATCATCTCTCCTGTCATATAAGAAGACTCATCCGATGCAAGAAACACTGCCACTTCAGCAACATCTTCCGGTGTGCCGAATCGCCCCACCGGGATCTCTTTCAATCGTGCCTGGTAATATTCCTTATCCATCATATCTTCTGCAAATGCCGTTTCAATCCATCCAGGCGCTAAAACATTCACACGGATATCAGGCCCATAAGATTTTGCAAATGAACGACTAAAACCCAATACACCTGCCTTCACGGCGGCAAACATCTGTGGATTGCGTCCCGCAAAACCATGTAAGGCCAAATCCCAGGACATATTAACGATTGCACCACCACCTTGTTGTTGCATTATGGGTGCTATTGACCAACAACATTGCATGGTACCTTTTAAATCGATATCACACAGTTTTTGCAACTTTGCATCATCATCAAGCTGTGCTCCCTCACCCGTCAATACATCTGCGCCCGCATTGTTGACCCAGATATCGATCTTGCCAAGTTGAGTCTGAGCTTCATTTATCAACCGTTCTATGTCCTGGTTATTACTTATATCAGCCTGAATTGCTTTCGCACTTCCACCTGATGCAGTAATTTCCTGTACTAATTGTTCAGCTTTTTCCTTTGATTGATTGTAATTGACAACGACCTCTGCACCTTCTTGGGCAAAGGCCAATGCTATTCCTCTCCCTATTCCGCTACTGGCCCCGGTAATAACGGCAGTTTTTTGTTCAAGTCTTGGCATTTTCTTTTAAACTAGTCATTCCAACTATTGTAACGGTAAATTTACTATCTGACATGCAATCAATTTCGGTCATCATACCCACCTGGAATCGTGAAAAATTAGTAACAAGAGCACTTGATTCCGTGTTTACACAAAGCC